>DHWV01000096.1:4626-16267 GCA_002413355.1 Desulfobulbaceae bacterium UBA5173
GGTTGATCGGCTCGCCGACCGAACCAAGAATACGAAGGCTGGACAAATCCCAACGCTTGATCGGCTCCTCGCCGTCGCGCATCAGCGAGCGGATGACGGTCGGAGCGGTGTAGAAAATGTTGACCCGGAATTTTTCAACAATTTTCCAGAAACGGTCCGGCCCCGGCCATGAAGGAACGCCCTCGAACATAATCGAGGTCGCGCCCAAACCGAGCGGGCCGTAGAGGATGTATGAATGTCCTGTGACCCAGCCGATGTCGGCGGTGCACCAATAGACATCATTATCCTTCACATCAAAGACCCACTGGGTGGTGTGCATCGCGTAGGTCAGATAGCCGCCGGTGGTATGGACAACACCCTTGGGCTTGCCGGTCGAGCCGGAGGTATAGAGGATGAACAGCGTGTCCTCGGCATCCATAGACTCTGGTGCGCACTCGCTGGAGATGTCGGCAGCAGAAACCTCATCGTGCCACCACGTGTCACGGCCCGCCTGCATTGGCACCTCGTTGCCAGCCCGCTTGACCACAATGCAGCTTTCCACAGATGGACAAGTGGCCAGCGCGGTGTCAGCGTTTGGTTTCAGGGCAATAGTCTTGCCGGAGCGCAGCACTGCGTCAGAGGTAATCAGCACCTTGGCTTGACAGTCCTCAATCCGGCTTTGCAGGGCTATGGCCGAGAAACCTGCAAAAACTACCGAATGAATGGCACCAATGCGGGCACAGGCGAGCAGGGAAATCGACAATTCCGGGATCATCGGCAGATAAATGGAAACCCGGTCGCCTTTCTTCACGCCCTTCTTCTTCAGGACGTTGGCAAAGCGGCAGACTTCGGTGTGCAGCATCTGGTAGGTATAGACCTTAACATCGTTCTCCGGCTCGCCCTGCCAAATAATCGCGGCTTTGTTGCGGCGGCCGTTGGTCAGGTGGCGGTCAAGGCAGTTGGCGGAGATGTTCAGCTTGCCGCCCTCAAACCACTTGATTTCCGGCTTGTGGAAATCGCAGTTCATCACCTTGTCCCACTTCTTGTCCCAGGTGACGAGCTGCTCGGCCCGCTCGGCCCAGAAGCCTTCCGGGTCGTCCATCGAGCGTTTGTAGATCGCCTTGTACTCCTCAAGGGATTTAACGTAGGCAGTTTCGCGTCCTGCGGCAGGCGGGGGGAATGATGCGCCTTCTTTCAGCAAACTTTCGATCTTGTCTTCGGTGCCGGACATGGATTCCTCCTAAAAATATTGAGTTGATATGCGGATAAGCTGCCCAGCCCTGCGCGGCAGGCCGTTGGGGATAAATCGAATGGATGCAACTAATCAAATTTTCTTGTTCCTGTCAAGCAGAACCATCATCAGGCGGCGAAAAGAAGGGGAACGTTGTGGCAGGAACAATGGTGTTTGCGCATCAATAGGGTTTTTCACCATCAACGTTGCCTGCCGGATAATAATTGCAGACCCATATCTGGCCCTTGTCCAAGCAGGCAGCACGGCCGCATCCGACCTCCTTGCTGTCCCGCCAGACGAGCTGGGTGTAATGCCCGCAGATATTGGAGCAGCTATTGCTGGCGTAATCGTAGGCCTCTGACTCGCGGCCCCAGTCGTCAACCACCTGCTGCGGTGTCACCTGCTGTAGCTCTTTGTTTCCGTTCGACCATCTCACCGGACTGACAAAAAAAATGTTCTCGCCATACTGCATGTTGCCGCTGTGACTGGAGGCACAGTCTGATGCGGCCAGATGATCGGCCCATTGCTGCGCCCTTCCGGCCAAATTGGCTGACCATTGAAGGCTCGGCACGCCGACTTGAGCGCGCCATTGATTGTGCGCTGTCAAAAATGCCGCAGGAACAGCAGACACAGCTACTTCATGCGCTGCATCTGTGCTGGTGACGCGGGCAGATGATGTATTCTGAACACAGGCGGAAATGCACAATACGGTGAAAACAACTCCTGCGAAATTTATGCTACATGTACTCACGATCTTCCTCTCAGTACTTGATTGCTTGGGCAACTATGGCACTACCTGTGCCGCGAAACAGCAGCAGGCAGCAAATTTTCAGCACATCATACCAAGAAGATAACTTTTTTCAAGCGTAAATTGAACGAAAAGTAAACGGATTCGGATACACGCTAATTTTTCAATGTGCATTCTATTTTTTTGGTGTTAGCGTGCTCGACTGGTTAAAAACTATTCGTTGATGCTAAATCATAACATAAAAAAAACAAGTCAGTGCTGATGCGCCCTGATTCAGTCCGGTCTCAGCTTCAGATGCTCCATAATATACTGGCGACGGTCCGGGGTGTTCTTGCCCATGTAGAATTCCAGCACCGGTCGCACGTCAGCGATGCTGTCGATCCGCACTGGCTGAAGGCGCATGTTCGGGCCGATGAACTGCTTGAACTCCGGCGGCGAGATCTCGCCCAGCCCTTTGAAGCGCGTCACCTCCACATTGCCGCCGCCCGGCTGCGCTTTCAGGCCGCTCACCGCCTCGTCTTTTTCCCGCTCCGAGTAGCAATAGACGGTCTGCTTCTTGTTTCTGGCGCGGAAGATAGGCGTTTCGAGAATATAGACATGCCCCTGCCGGATCAGCGCGTCAAAATACTGGAGGAAGAAGGTCAGGAGCAGGTTGCGGATGTGCAGGCCGTCCACGTCCGCGTCCGTGGCGAGGATGATCCGGTCAAAGCGGAGGCCGTGCGCTGACTCCTCGACGTTCAGGCTCTGCATCAGGGCGTACATCTCCTCGTTTTTATAGAGCAGGTCGAGTTTTTGGCCATGCACGTTCATCGGCTTGCCCTTGAGCGAGAACACGGCCTGGGTCATCGGGTCGCGGGAGGAGACAATCGAGCCGGCCGCAGACTGGCCCTCAGTGATGAAAATCATGTTCTCCTCGCCAGAACGGGAGGGCCGCCCCGTCTGCGGGTGGTGCTTGCAGTCTTTGAGCTGCGGTATCTTAAAGGCGACCTTTTTCGCCTGGGCCTTGGCCTCTTTCCGCACCGTTTGCAGCTCTTTCCGCACCCGCTCGTTGCGCTGCGCCTTGGCGAGGAGGATTTCCGCCGTCTCCGGGTGCTTATACAGGTGATCGGCCACAGCGTCCCGCACCGCGTTGACGATCCAGGCCCGGATGTCGGTGTTGCCCAGCTTGTTTTTGGTCTGCGACTCAAAGACCGGCTCCTGCACCTTCACCGCCAAGATGCCGACCAGCCCTTCGCGCACGTCCTGCCCTGTGTATTTCTTGCCCGAGAACTCGTTCACGCCCTTGAGCAGCCCCTCGCGGAAGGCGGACAGGTGCGTGCCGCCCTCGGACGTGTAGGTGCCGTTGACAAACGAGTAGTAGGTTTCGCTGTAGTCCTCAGTGTGCGTGAAAACGAACTCCAAGGCCGCCTGTTTGTGTTCGATGGCCGGATAAATGCCGCCGCCGTCCAGTTCTTTGCCTAAAAGATCAGGCAGGCCCTTTTGGGAATAGTATTCCCGCGCCTGGCTGACAGGCTCATCGGCCCAATGCAGGCGCAGACGCAGTCCGGCGTTGAGATAGGCGTACCGCCAGAGCCGCTGCTCGATATAGCCGAGATCAAAAGCGAAGTCCGGGAAGAGCTGTTTGTCCGGCAGGAATTCGACCAAGGTGCCGTCTGGCTCGCTGGTTCCGCCTTCTTCTTCACTGATCAGCACGCCATAGGCGAAAAACGCTTTTTTGAAGCGGCCATCCCGGTGCGAGCAGACCATGAACTGCTCGGACAGGGCGTTGACCGCCTTGGTGCCCACGCCGTTCAGCCCGACCGAGAACTGGAAGACCTCGGTGTTGTACTTGGCCCCGGTGTTGATCATGGAGACGCACTCCACGACCTTGCCCAGCGGGATGCCGCGTCCGCAGTCCCGCACCCGGCAGCGGCCCGACGCGTCCACGGCGACCTCGATCTGCTTGCCGCAGCCCATGATGTACTCGTCAACCGCGTTGTCGATCACCTCTTTCAGCAAAACATAGATGCCGTCATCAGGATCAGAGCCGTTGCCGAGCCGTCCGATGTACATGCCGGGTCGCTTGCGGATGTGCTCGAGCGAACTGAGGGTCTTAATCTTTGATTCGTCGTATTGGTGCAGCGTCACGTTTTCCTTGACTAAAGAGAAAAATGGGGATATGGTTTCACGTCACGCGCAGTGTACTCAGTGCGCAGCCGGAAGTCAAAAGGTATGCGCAAACGACAAAGCGATCCGCAGCAGCAGATTAGCTGGATACTTGTTACCCGCTTTGTCCCACCAAGTGGGTATTTTTTACTCAAAGAAAAGAAGGGGGCAACTGCGCAGACTATTTAGGTAAAATTAAAAAAATCATTTTTCCCAGTGACATAAGGAGGAATCACGTTATATAATAAAATTGGCACGGATTTCGCATTACCCAGATCAAGTGAACGGAAGAGGCTCCTGAATGAAAACTGCACAGCAAACAGGAAAAATTATCATTGTCATCGCGCTGTCAGTCAGCGCAATGGGATTGAATAGTCTGCACGCGGAGGAAGCTCCTCCTTGCGACAAGGGCTTTTGCCTGTTTCCCAAGGCGGCTTCAGCCGAAAAGGAAGCCATTAAGTTAGAAACCAAAAAAGCTGCGCTGAAGAATTTGGTGTCAAGACAGGCTGCTGACTGCGCCCTGATGGGTGAAGTAGGTAGTAGCACGACCTTGTCGGCTAAATTGGCCGGAGAGCTGTTCAGCCTGCGCAAGCAGATTGTGATCAAGGCGCAGGAAACTGGTCTACTCCTTCAGCTACCCTCCATTGTGTTGGAGTTTATGGGGAGCTGTAGTCTAAAGAAAGACTGGAATCAGCTCTGCGGCGACCACGGTGGTCTGCTTCGCAAATCAGGCATCCCGTACCGGAAAGGATTTCTTGCTCTCTCTTCGCAGGAATCGTAATCCGTTATCAAGCTCAACCCGGATGCTCCGGCAGGTTTACTCCTCCTTTTTTCCCTGCCGGAGCATCTTTTTTTCAGAGCATGTTCTCTGGGTCCACATCGACCCCCAGCCGCACACCCCGGCGGCAGATTTTCTTCTTTTCCCTAAGCAATTGATCGCAGAGTCGGTGTAGGATTTCCGGCTGATTTCCTTTCAGCAGCATGTGCCAGCGGTAGCGGTTCCTGAGCAATGAGAGCGGAGCCGGAGCCGGACCAAGGATTTCCACAGATAATGTGTTGTCCTTGATGGCTGTACGCAGCAATGCGGCTGCATCCTTAGCTGTTTCTTCCACCTTTGTTTCCACCTCGCCGCTAAAGCGGATGTTGATCAGCCTGCCAAAAGGCGGATAGCCCAACATGGAGCGCAGCGCAGTTTCCTGCACATACATGGCCTGGTAGTCATGAACGCGGGCGGCCTCCAGCGCATAATGCCCCGGCTGATGGGTTTGAATGATCACCCGCCCCGGATGCTCGCCTCGTCCAGCCCGTCCTGTTACCTGCGCCAAAAGCTGAAAGGTGCGCTCCGCTGCCTTGTAATCAGGCAGACTGAGGCCACTGTCCGCCCAGACCACACCGACCAACGTCACTTTCGGAAAATGCAGCCCTTTCGCCACCATTTGGGTGCCGACAAGAATGTCCACCTCCTGCTCACGCACCTGCCGGAGAAGCGTTGCCTGTGCCCGTCGGCTTTTGACTGCGTCGCTGTCCATGCGGGCGATTCTGGCCTGCGGAAACAGCCGCCGCATTTCTGCCTCCACCCGTTCTGAACCAAGCCCCAAGCCCACGATATTGCCTATCCCACAGTCTGGGCAGACAATGTCCGGCCTGAGTGAATAGCCGCAGTAGTGGCAAATCAGGCGGTTCGTGCCTCGGTGCAATGTCAACGAAACCCGGCAGTTTTGACAGCGCACGACCGCGCCGCAATCTCGGCAGAGCATGAACGCGGCATAGCCCCGGCGGTTGACAAAGAGCAGGCTTTGCAGCCCCTGCGCCAGATTGTCGCGTAAGGCGGCCAGTAAGCGATCGGAGAAAAACCAGTCCTGCCGGGGACGTTTTTCTTTGCTCAAATCAACGATCTCCACCGTCGGCATGGCTTGATCATGAATACGCTTGGGCAGCGTCAGCAGCTTGTATTTGCCCTGTTCGGCATGATAAAAACTGCCCACTGAAGGCGTGGCCGAGCCGAGTAGCACCGGGCAGGCGGCACAATGCGCCCGCAGCACGGCCATATCGCGGCCATTGTAGCGCAGACCGCCATCTTGCTTGTAGGCCGACTCGTGCTCCTCATCCACAATTACCAAGCCCAGCTCGGCAAAAGGGGCGAAAACCGCCGAGCGAGCACCAAGGGTAATGTTCGCCTCTCCGCGCAGAATCCGTTGCCACTGGTCAAACCGCTCGCCAGGAGATAAGCGGCTGTGCAGTACTGCCAGCCGCTCGCCGAAGCGGGCATAAAACTGCGCTTCGAGTTGGGAGGCCAGAGCCAGTTCCGGCACCAGCACCAGCACGTTTTTCCCGTACTTCAGGCAATGCCCGGCGGCTTGCAGATAAACTTCGGTCTTACCGCTGCCAGTCACGCCATGGAGAAGAAAAGGCTGGAAGCTGGCAGTATCAACCGCTTGGATTATCTTATTGATTGCCGCTGTCTGTTCGGCGTTTAGTTGCGCCGCGCGGTCAGGAAAGGGCAGCATATCGCCGAACGGATCACGATAGACATGCCGCTCTTCCAGTGTAACCAACCCTGCTGCTGCCAAGCCATTCAGAGACTTGCCCGCCCCGGCATACAGTTTGGTCAGTTCCCGGCGCGGCATGACTGAGCTGCCGCCGCAGTGCTGATAAAACAGCTCCAAGGTCTTCTGCTCTGATTTTTTGAGAACGGCGGCAGGATGATCGGACAACGGGGCGCAGAGACGGACAATGGTTTCGGTTTTAGCCTTAACCTCAGAGCCGCCTGAAACCGCAGACAGTCCCGCAGGCAAGGCAGTTTGGATGACCTCACCAATGGGATGATGATAATAGTCCGCCATCCAACGGAAAAAAGGAACAAGAGCAGGAGGAAAAACAGGAAAGGAATCGAGGCGATCGACTACAGCCTTGACTTCATCAACAGGTGGTACGGAAGTGTCAGGTGCTTGGGCAAGCACATAGCCGGTGACACGGCGGCTTCCCAGTGGCACCAGCACCCGGATGCCAACCGAAAGCGGCACGAGGCTGCTGTAGGTCAAGCTGCCAGGCACTGGTGCCGCGACAGCAATTTCGTGCAGCTTCACTGCCGTTAAAGACGACAGTCGTCATTGCCGCAGACCGCCTTAAGATGCTTGCGGAACGGCCCGCCAAGCGTGGGATGATCAAGGGCCACATCAATAATCGCTTTTAAATAGCCCAGCTTGTCGCCCGCATCGTACCGGCGGCCTTGAAATTCGTAAGCGTACATGCCACGTCGGTTGGACAAAGCCTGCAAGGCATCAGTCAGTTGAATCTCGCCGCCATGTCCGGGCTTGGTATTGCCGAGTATCTCAAAGATCTCCGGCATCAGCAGGTAGCGGCCAATAATGGCCTTGTCGGAATTGGACATGCCCAACGAAGGCTTCTCAATCATCCGGCTGACTTTGCAGGTGCGCTCAAATGCAGTCGCCTCACCCTCGACGATGCCGTAATGACAGGTCTGCTCCATCGGCACCCGCTGGATGGCGACAATTGATTCGCCGACCTGCTCGTAGAGATCAAGCATCTGGCGGCAGCAGGGTGTCTCGCTGCGCACCAAGTCGTCACCAAGCAGCACCAGAAACGGCTCGTCGCCAACCACATGCCGAGCCATCCATATCGCATGGCCAAGACCAAGCGGCTTTTTTTGCCGGACGGAGACAATCTCGATCAGATTTGATGTCCGCGCCAGCTCCTCACGCAAGGCGTGCTTATTTTTTTCCTTGAGGACATTGTCCAGCTCGTAATTGTAATCAAAGTGATTCTCAATCGCCGACTTACCCTCGGAGGTGATCAAAATCACTTCCTGGATGCCTGAAGCGACCACTTCTTCCACGATGTATTGAATCGTGGGGCGGTCAACAATGGTCAGCATTTCCTTGGGAATGGCCTTGGTGGCGGGCAGAAAACGGGTGCCCAGTCCGGCGACCGGGATGACGGCTTTGCGGATTTTTTTCATCTCGTCTCAGTGTCGTTCTTGCGGGAAGGCCAGAGGATTCCGGCCAGTTGATATGTACCGCATTGCGGCAGGAGAGTCAATGCTGACCAGCGGTCAGCAGCAGAGAAACCCATTCGTCTTCATAGGCCGTTTGGAGCAGACTAAGACCATGACTGCCATATACGCGGACAATGTTTTCTTCCTGCTCGCCGCGCAGGATGCCAGCCAACACCACGCTGCCCTGCGCTGTCAGCCTCCTGGCAATGGCTGGTGCCATGTCGATCAGCACGTCATGGAGGATGTTGGCGCAGATCAGATCAAAGCTGCCGCTAACTGCCGACAAATCCGTTGCTGAGACGGCAATTCTCTCCGCCAAGCCGTTTTTGGCGATGTTCTCCACCGCCACCGCCACCGCTTCCAAGTCATTGTCAATCGCGACGGCCTGTTGCGCCCCGAACAGGACAGCGGCCATCGCCAAAATGCCTGTGCCTGTGCCGACATCCAGCATTCGTTCCGGCAGGCTATGCTGCAAACGGTTTCGCATCAGACCAAGAGCCAGCTTGGTCGAAGCGTGCTGACCAGTGCCGAAGGCCATGCCCGGATCAATCTCAA
Organism: Desulfobulbaceae bacterium UBA5173; assembly: GCA_002413355.1. Classification (GTDB taxonomy): domain Bacteria; phylum Desulfobacterota; class Desulfobulbia; order Desulfobulbales; family Desulfobulbaceae; genus Electronema. The sequence continues at coordinate 13,300 of DHWV01000096.1, forward strand.
TCACACGTTCGCCAGGCTGAGCGGCATAGTGTTCCCAGCTCGGCGTGATGATCAGGCCAGGGACAATGGCGAACGGGGTAAAAAATTGCTGCCACGAGGTGGCCCAGTCCTCATCCGCCAGCAGTGCGCATTCCAGCGGCGGTGCGGGCAAATTGTAGGCGGCGAACAGTGAGGCCAGCTCAGGCTCCACACGGCGGATAACCGTCTCTCGCTCTGCGTCATTGGCCAACTGAAAGAAGCTGCTGACGCTGCTTAGACCATTTTTAACCGGGCTTTGTTCCACTGCCGAGCCGCTGAGCACACCAAGCAAGTCAGTGACGGCCTCCAGCGTGGTTTCAGGGCAAGAAAGCGTGATTTTCAGCCATTGCGATGCAGTTTCGGCAATCATTGTTTATCAGATGAATATGTTAAAAAAACAGAGCGGTTGTTGGATACGGGCGAAACCTGATGGCATCACGCAGCAAACACGACCACCCTGCGCGCCTTGTCGGCAGCAAAGAACAGCCGCTACTTTAGCAGCGGCTCATCACCCGCCTGAACCCCGCCGCCGCCTTGGCGATCACCGCCTCATCCACGCAGAAGGCCAGCCGGATATGCCCCGGCCTACCAAAGCCCCGACCCGGTACGGCCAGAATCTTCTCCTCCAGCAGCAGCTTGCAGAATTCCACGTCGTCAATCGGCGTTTTAGGGAAGAGATAGAACGCGCCCTTGGGCTTGACGTATTCCAAGCCCGCCGCGTCCAGCACGGCGCAGAACACATCTCGCCGCTTCGCATAGACCGACATGTCCACGCTCACGTCTTGCAGCCGGGCAACCGCACGCTGCATCAGGGCGGGCGCATTGACAAAACCGAGTATCCGGTTTGCCAAGGTCATGGCGTTGAGCAGCGCGGTCTTGTCTGGCATGTCGGGATGCACGGCTATGTAGCCGATGCGCTCGCCGGGCAGGGACAAGTCCTTGGAATACGACGAAACCACGACGGAATTAGCCGTGGCCGCCATCACCGAAGGCACTGCCGCGCCGTCATAGACAATTTTACGGTACGGTTCATCGGCGATCAGGCAAATGGGGCGACCCAACCGTGCGCCCGCGCTGTCTAACAGTCTGCCCAGTGCGGCTAAGGCTTCCGCCCTGTAAATCTGCCCGGTCGGATTGTTTGGACTGTTGATCAGCACCGCCTTGGTTTTGCTGTTCAAGGCCGCCTCAATCGCCGCCAGATCAAGGTTGAATTCGCTGTCGGTCGGCACGATTTTAGCCACGCCGCCGTGATTGTCCACGTAGAAGGTGTATTCGACAAAAAATGGGTTGAGGAGGATGACCTCGTCGCCGGGATCAAGCAGGGCCTTCATGATCACGTTCAGGCCGCCCGCCGCGCCGCAGGTCATGATCAAATCGCCCGCGCTGACTGCCGCGCCCTGTTCTTGGGCGATTCGGACGGCTAATGCCTCGCGGACCTGCGGCCAGCCGCTGTTCGGCATGTAGGCATGAACGCCGGGCGTGTTGTCCTGCGCCAGCTCGGCCAAGACTTGAGAAAACTGCGGCGGCGGCGGTAAGTCTGGGTTACCGAGGCTGAAATCAAAAACGTTTTCCGGCCCAAACTGGGCCTTCATCCGGCTGCCTTCCTCGAACATCCTGCGGATCCATGAGGCGTTCTCGGCAAAGGCGAGCATTTTTTTAGAAATGGTCATAGAAGCAGTTGCGTTTCGCTCAACGGATTTCTGCGCTGAGACCCAGTGCGGCTCCCAACTCGTTCAGCCACTGCCGTTCACTGTCTGTATCGACCACAAGAGCGGACAGTGCCACCGCATACATGGTTCGCGCGAGGCGGGGATCGCCGCCAAGGCCCTCGGCCAGCTCAGCAATCGGGCGGGGATGATGCAACTCTTCCAGCAGAAACATTTTTTCCTCCTGAGAGAGCGTTGCTGAACGCAGGCGGTCAAGAATGGCCTTTTCCTCCTCTGAGTCCAAGGTGCCGTCAGCATGAGCCGCTGCAACCATAACCCGAATCAGACGGCGGGCCATTTCCTGATCGTCAAATTTGCCTGACACTGCTAATGCTGGCGCGGACTGAGCCGGGGCTGCACTGGGACAAGGTGGTGGTGGCGGACTGCTCATACCTGCGCTGGGAGCCGCTGGCGGGACTTGAGGCTGCTGGCCGCCGCTACGGAAAATTTCGTACGCTCCCACGCCGAGGCCAATAGCTGTCATCAGTCCCTGACCCGAAGTAAGCTGATTCGTTAAACTGCCGAGCAACGAATCAGAACCTGAATGGCGTGTGGGATTATGGCTACCCTGCTGCTTGAAGCCCGAACCCATTGTCTTCTGAAGCAGCTTACCCAGCAAATTTTCAATATTCATGATATGTTCTCCTGATAAATGGGAAAGACCAACGATGAACGTCCCGATATTTCAGCTAAGAATATCGTCTATCAGGAAGGAAAGAAAGTTTTTTCGCGGCAGCAATTTGAGGATTACAATTCCGCCAACGAAAAAACCGGTTTCTCCTGCGAAAGAGAAACCGGCCAAAAAAAGAAGAGATGAAGAACATCTTAATACATGCAAAGCTCGTGCCAAATTTGCCGACCTATTCAGCAACCAGCTCTATATTCAGTTTTATCAAAAAGTTATTTGCAAATTTGTAGATTTCTTCCCTGCTTTTCTGTTGTCGGGCGATACAGTTTTTTTTACAGCCAATAGGGCATATTGACTCTTTGTATACAGCAGAAGGCGTGCATGCCGCATCGCTACAGTCCTAACCCAAGTTGTGGCCTGAAGCTATAGTGTTTCAGTTTTTAGTTTGAAAAAATGTCTTGACACAAACACTCAAGCTTTTGATGCCGTCAGCGATTTTTTAATTTTCGCCTTCATGAAAGCCCAAAATTTTTCTATCGGGTTCAAATCAGGCGAATAAGGCCATGGAGTTAAAAATTGTTGGCAAATAACTTTAGGAGTTACGCAGTTGGTAAAA
>DHWV01000040.1 GCA_002413355.1 Desulfobulbaceae bacterium UBA5173
AAAGTTATAAGTCACAACTTGGGTTTCAGCTAAGAATATCGTCTATCAGGAAGGAAAGAAAGTTTTTTCGTGGCAACAAGCTGAGGCTTGCAATTCCGCCAACAAAAAACCGGTTTCTCCTGCGAAAGAGAAACCGGCCAAAAAAAGAAGAGATGAAGAACATCTTGATACAAGCAAAGTTCGTGCCAGTTTTACTGGCCTGCTCGGCGTTCACCTCTATATTCCGTTTTATCAAAAGGTTATTTGCAAATTTATAGATTTCTTCCCTGCTTTTCTGTTACGGGGCGATACAGTTTTTTTTACAGTCAATAGGGCATATTGACTCCTTGTATATACAGCAGGAGGCGTGCATTCCGCATCGCTATAGCTCTATCTGGTGCAATTCAACATTTCACCAAAATATTATTTTTTTGCTGTCCGCAGGAGAGGCACAGATTAAGCAGTTAAAAGCTATAGGAAAGGATATAATTGAAGGCCGTTGAAAGAACGAAAAAGCAGAGAATCAGCTTGATGGTTCTGGCGGGCAAATACTTTTGGCAGCGTGCGCCGAGATACATGCCGCAGAAACCGCCTATGCCGAACAAAACACCAAGCTGCCAATCCGGGGCGACAGACATGCTTGGATAAAAGGCGGCGAGCGTTTGATAGATGAGAACACCTGCGACAGAGGTGATGAACGTGCCCATTAACGAGGCTCCGGCCACGGCATGAACCGGCAGGCGGAACAAGGCGATCATGAAAGGGGCGATGATTGCGCCGCCGCCAATGCCGTATATACCGCCGATGATGCCGACAATAAGGCAAAGCGAAAAAATCTTTGGCACGGAAAAGGCGTAGCTCTGCCCGGCAAAAGAAAACTCTGCCTGCTTCAGGGAAAACTTGGAATCTGTGACAACAAGCGGGATGTTGACCGGCTGGACAGTGGGCTGCCGTAGAGCATCCACCAGCAGCTTGCTGCCTACATAAAGCAACACCAAGCCGACAAACAATTTGAACTGCTTTGGATCAGGAAGATATTCAAGCCGCAGCCACGCCCCGATCAGCACACCCGGCAGAGTGCCAATAATCACTGCCGCCGTCAGGGGCCAGACCATGCGCCGTTCTCGCGCATACCGCCATACGCCACTGGGAATGGCGATGACATTGAATAGCTGATTAGTGCCGCTAACCGACGGCGCGGTGTAGTGAAGGACGCTCATCTGGAAGGGAAGGAGCAAAAATGCCCCCGAAAGCCCACCCATTGAGGCGAAAAAAGAAACAATGAATGCAGTCAGCGGCGGCAGGAATATCCATGTTTTTACGCCGGAGACTGGGAATGTTGCGTGAAAAACATTGCCCATGATGCAGTGTGGTTTATTTCTTTTCTAAAATTTTCTTCATCTTCCGCTTGTACATGTCCTGCTTGAGCCTGCTGATCCGGTCAATAAACAACGTGCCATGCAGGTGATCAACCTCGTGCTGGATGATACGGGCAAAGCGGTCTTCAGCGATGAAATCGAGCGGCTTGCCTTTGGCATCTTGAGCCGTGACGCGGATTTTTTTGAAGCGCTCCACCTTCGCATCATACTCGACCACGCTCAGACAGCCTTCCTTGCCGCTCTCGCAGCCTTCACCTTCAGAAATCACCGGATTGATCAAGACGATGTATTTTTTTTCGTCCTCCTGCGCGGAAATGTCAATGACAGCAATCTGACGGGCCACGCCAATCTGGTTGCCCGCTAATCCCACACCTTGCGCTTCGTACATAGTCTCAGCCATGTCCTTAGCCAATTGATGAAGCGTGCTGTCAAATTCGCTGATTTTTACGGCCTTCTCCCGCAGCACCGGATGAGGATGAGTCAGTATTGTTCTGAGAGCCATGCTGGTATGGTGAAAAAATCAAAGTTCAAAATTGCCAAGTGCGTGTTGGGCCAAGACAACTGTAGCCAAGGCCGCAGTCTCCGCCCGCAGTGTCCGGGGGCCGAGCGAGACCGTTCTGAAGCCGCTGCGTCCCGCCTGCTCAACCTCTGAGGAGTGAAAGCCGCCTTCCGGCCCGATCAGCAGCGCGACCGGCTGTCCAGCCTTCAAACCGAGGGTGGAAAAAGAGCAGGCGGTCTCATTTTCCCACGGCATGATTGTAACGCAGTCCGCAGGAAAAATCAGTTCGGACAAGGGCAAAGGCGAGCTGATCCGCATAAGCATGGCCCGTCCGCATTGCTTGCAGGCTTCCTGCATGATTCGCTGCCAGCGGTCAAGCAGCTGGCGGTCTTTGCCCTGCGGCTCGCAGTAGCGGGTGATGACCGGCTGAAAACTGTGCACGCCCAGTTCAGTCGCCTTTTGGACGAGCAAATCCATCTTCTTGCCCTTCAGCAGAGCTGGTGCCAATGTTAGCGGGCTGCTTGGCTCCAGCTCCCGGCGGCGGTTGAGTATGCGAAAGAGCACACTGTCCGGGCTGATCTGCTCAATTTGCACGGAAATCACCCGCCCTGCGCCGTCAAGCAGCTCTGCTGTCTCGCCAAGCCGCATTCGCAGCACCGCCCGGAGATGATGCGCCTCCGCCCCGCTGATCAGCACCTGCTCGGCGGTCTCATTGGCCACGTCATAAAAGAAACGCTGCATGAAGGAAACATTCGGTTGCGCGGGTGGAACCGCTTGGTCAAGGCAGACAACCGCCCTACTTTATGCCCACTGCTGCCGCCTGTCAAGTCCGCTGTACGGCCTGGCATCTCAATCCTGCGAAGCCAGCACTTCCCGTGGCCGGGAACCGTCTGATGGCCCGACAATGCCGTCCCGCTCCATCATCTCAATCATACGGGCGGCACGGTTGTAGCCCACCCGCAGCCGTCGCTGGAGCATGGATATCGATGCCTGTCTCGTTTCTTTGACCACTGCCACGGCCTGATCATAGAATTCGTCATATTCCTCCTCGCCGTCGTCACTGCCACCCTCCTCTTCAGCAATCTTCAGGACAGACTCATCATAGTCTGCGCCGCCTTGCTCTTTGAGGAAGTTGATGATTCGCTCGGTTTCATTCTCAGAAATATACGCACCGTGAATGCGCTTGAGCTTGGCAGCACCAGGCGGCAGAAAGAGCATGTCGCCGAGACCAAGCAGATGCTCGGCACCAGAGGTGTCAAGGATGGTCCGGGAATCGACCTTGGAGGAAACTTTGAAGGAAATCCGAGTTGGAAAGTTGGCTTTGATCAGGCCGGTGAGGACATCCACTGAAGGCCGCTGGGTGGCAAGGATGATGTGCATTCCGGCGGCTCGCGCCATCTGGGCCAAGCGGGCGATGGAAGTCTCCACATCCTTGGAAGCCACCATCATCAAATCAGCCAGCTCATCGACAATAATGACGATGTAGGGCAATTTCTCTTCAGCAGTCTTGTTGTACGTGGCGAAGGACTTGACTCTGGCTGTCTCCAGCAGCTTGTAGCGCCGCTCCATTTCCCGCACCGCCCAGAGCAGGGCGCGGCTGGCCATCTTTGGTTCGACCACCACCGGATGGAGCAGATGAGGAATTCCTTCATAGGTTGACAGCTCAATCCGCTTAGGATCAATCATCAGCAGTCGCACCAGCTCCGGTGTGGCCTTGTACAGTATTGAGCAGATGAACGCATTGATCGCCACGGACTTGCCCGCGCCGGTGGCTCCGGCGATAAGCAGGTGGGGCATTTTGGCCAGATCAGCCACAGTCGGGTGGCCGACCGAATCAAAGCCAAGGGCGATGGTCAGGAAGGAGGACGAGTTCCGGTACGCGTTGTCTAACAGGATGTCACGGAGAAAGACCGTCTTGCGCTTGGGATTGGGAATCTCTATGCCGATGGCCGCCTTGCCGGGAATGGAGCCGACCACGCGCACCCGATCCACCTTTAGCACCATGGCTAAGTCGTCAGCAAGGTTGACGATCTTGTTGATTTTGATTCCAGCGGCCGGGGCGAATTCATAGGTTGTCACCACCGGCCCCGGCGAAACACCAACCACCTCGCCCTGCACAGCGAAATCAAGCAGCTTGGCCACCAAAATCTCGCAGACTTCCTCGTAATGCTTCCGGTCGATTTCAATATTTTCCTGTTTGTTCTCCTCCAGCAGAGTGATCGGCGGCAGCTCAAATTCCTGCTGGCGAGCAGGCTTTTTTTTAGGCGGATCAGGCGGCGCAGCGGCCTTTGGATCAGGCTTGTCCGTTGGCGGCAGCGAGGCCTGCGCAGGCTCCCGGAAAAAAGGAAGTTTCTGGATGATCACCGACGATAGGCCGGGCAGATTGGTGATTGCTGGAGAGGCTGGCTCCGGCGGAGGCAATGCGTTGCGCTGCTCGCGCTCCTCCTTCCATGCCGCCATTTTTTCCCGCAGCGGCTCCTCCAGTGCAGCGGCTTTCTCGCCTGCGGCCAGCAATTGCCCCCAGAGCCACGCGGCAAAGGCTATGGGGGAAAAACGCACCGCCGCCATCAGCGAAAAGACAAGGAGGAGGAGGAGAAGAAGCGTTGAACCTGCCGAACCGAGCAGGCTTTCCAGTAGCTCCCGGAGCAAACTGCCGAGAAAGCCTCCAGGCCGGATGAATTCCGGCGGAAAAAAGATGCGCTCTGCCAATGCCAGCAGCCCGGCTGAGGCCAGCAGAATGCCGGTCAGCCCGGCGATGATGAACGGCAGACGGTCGAATATGCTGCGATTGCTGAGAACAGCGGCGGCGAGATAGAACAGCAACAACGGCAGAAAAAAGGGAATCACGCCAAGAAATGAGATCAAGTAGCGGGCTGCGTAGTGACCAAAATGACCGCACCAATTTTCCGCTGGAAGCTGAAGAAACGGCGACGTACCGAGCAGCGGTAGGCTGTAGCTGATCAGACTGAGCAGCAGCACCAGCCCCAGAAAGAGGCAGGTGACAGCGGCTGCCTCTTGATGCAACCGGGCGTAGTTATGCAGGCGCATCTGGACACGATCAGTTGCGTTTGAAGATGACGGCCGGGTTGCCCTCGGCATCGCTCAAAGTCAGCGTGTCGCCCTCAATGCGGTACGAGGATGCCATATACAGCGCGGCCATAAAGCTCCCTTCCTGTTCCATGAGCGTGTCCGACGGGCATTGTTGTGTGGTCATCATGATCATTTCAAAGTTGAACGTTCTGGCGGACGGCGACGCGGCGTGCTTCGCCAAGTACTTGTTGCAGCCGCCGAAACCGCTCAACTGGCCGCTTGCGTCAAAGGTAGCGGTCAATGATCGGCTACTGAGGACATCAGTCATATTGCCCTGTCCGTCATTGTAGCGGATGACATGCCACAAAGTGCCGCGCAGCTCCTGGCTCTGGGCCTTGAGCACCGCCACTGCCCCGCCTTTCGCGTCCTTTAGGGTCAGTCTGTCTTTGGTAAGGCTGAAGGAGACAGTAGTCTTCAGCGCATCTGTGAACCGCTGCTCCTGCTGCATGATTTCCGGCGGATCGCACTGGTTCTTGGTCATAACGGCCAGCTCCATGCGAAATTTGCCCTTAGCTCCCTCAAAATAGGGGCCGGAATAGCTGTTGCAGCCTGCCGAGCCTCTGGCTTGTCCTTTGTCAAAATTGACGGTGATGCCCGCTTTAGCCGTTTGGCTGCCCAAGTTTTCCAAAAGCCACGTTGTGCCGTTCAGCGTGCTGCCGCTGGCCTCCTCTGCTGGCGTGGCTGGTGGAGCGGTTTGCTTCTTTTTTGAGGAGCAGCTACTAAACAACAGAGCAGCAGCAAAGAGGGCAAACAGGGAGGGGAGTATCTTTTTGAATGTTGAAGGCATGAGTTTTTTCTGGGGCGTTAGGGCTGCGTGCTGATTTGCGGCTGATAGGCCAAGGAACTTTTTTTGTCGGATAGAGTCCGTTCCATGCTCCGCCGCACCGCTTCAGACCGTTTTGAGAAGAGCTTCCGCTGTATTTCTTGGATTCTCTCAAGCAGATGATCTGGCTGGTTATTCCACAGCGGGCGGCCGGTCAAAGGATCCCTAATCCGCAGCTCAAAATAATTCCGGGAGCAGTTGGTGATCGTCGCAGCAAAGATGTTGTTTGCAGTCAGTCTCGTGGCAAAGCGCGAGCCGGAGATGATAAGCTGATCGCCAGGCTGAAAAATGAACTGGTTCGGGTGGTTGTCCGCATACCACTGTGGACAGATATGCACCAGGTAGATCCTCGAAAAGGCATCCCGGGCAAAGAGATGCAGGCCAAATCTGCCGCTGTTTGGATTCTGCAAGGTGTTGACGCTTTCCACTTTGGCGGCGAACTGCATGAAGGTCAGCCGGTTGTACTGCGACATGGCGTTCATTTGCGCAAAGGCAAAGGGTGCGCAGAGAAGCAGCGCGAGAAGCAAAACGAAGAGGATGGCAGACCGCATGATGACACCGTTGTGAGCTGTTCCGCCGCCCGGAAGCAAGCGGCTGAAGGGCAGTTATACACACAATTCCGGTTGGAAAACAACACCAAACTGCGGGCCGCTGTTGAGGTGCTGTTGACAGAGGGCGGACAATCTTCTATAAATACAGACTGCCAGAAACAACAGGCCGCAGCCGGCCTTCATTTTTTCATCCAACTCGCGCAAGGAGACATGCCGATGAACACCAAATATATTGCCGCCGCTCTGCTGGCCCTGCTGCTGACTGCGCCTGCGATGGCGGAAGAGACACAACAGGCTCCCGCTGCTGCTGAATCTCCTGCGCCTGAGCAAAAGGCGGTCAAGGGCAAGGTGCTGGAAAGCATGTCCGGGGCTGACTACACCTATTTGCTGGTTGAAGACGGAAAGGAGAAAATTTGGGCGGCCATTCCGGTAAGCAAAATTGAGGTCGGGCAAGAAGTCGCCTTGCAGCCTGGCATGGTGATGAAAGATTTTGCCTCCACAGCGTTGAACAAACAATTTGACCGCATCGTTTTTTCGTCGGGCCTGCTTGAAAACGCTGCCGCGCCTGCTGTTGAAGGCGGCGCGACAGGCAAGCCGGTTGACGAGGCCACGCTGGCGGCCCTTTCCGGCGGCTCTTCACGGGCGGTAGTGCCGGCCAATGAAATGAAGGTGGAAAAAGCCGAGGGCGAGAACGGCCGCACGGTTGAGCAGTGCTTTGCCGAGGCGGAGAAACTGAACGGCAAGCCGGTGAAAGTGCGGGGCAAGGTGGTGAAGTTCACCCCGCAGATTATGGGCAAAAACTGGATTCACCTGCAAGACGGCAGCGGCGATCCGACAAAGAACACCCATGATCTGGTCGTCACCACTTCGGAAACCGCCGTAAAAGACGCTGTCGTGGTGATTGAAGGCGTTCTGAGCAAGGACAAGGACTTCGGCGCGGGCTACAAGTATGCGGCAATCATCGAGGAAGCAAAAATCAACAAATAGCTGCTGGTGAAACCTGCAATCAATCCAGCCCGGCTCGGCTTCGACTTTGACGGCGTGATTGCCGACACAGCGGAGGCCTTTCTGCGCATCGCCTGCGAGGAGCATGGTCTCTGCGGCTTCCGGCTGGAGGAGATCACCCGTTTTGAGGTCGAGCATTGCTTGGACATGTCCGCTGAGACCGCCGCTGCCATCTTCGGCACAATTCTCAAGGATTCCCTCGGCAGCGGGCTGCGGCCTATGCCCGGCGCGCTGGACGTGATCTCCGAGCTGGCTGCGGTAGGCGGCATGGTGACAGTGGTCACGGCCCGTCCTTTGCTGGAGCCGGTGCTGGATTGGTTCGCCCATCACCTGCCGCCGCCAACGCTGAAAGCGGTGCGGGTGGTGGCGATGGGTGATCACGACGACAAGCCGCGCCACATTCTCGCCCAAGGGCTGGATCATTTCATCGATGACCGGGCGGAAACCTGCCAGCAGCTTCACGCCGCAGGCATTCAACCGCTTATCTTCCGCCAGCCGTGGAATCAGAATTGCCGCCATTTTCCGGCGGTCAGTTCGTGGCGGGAAATCCGTGAGCTGTGTCTCCAAGGAGAAAGCTGACATGCACTGTAGCCGCTGCGGGCACGAGGTGTCAATTCACAAAAACCCTGTTCCCACCGTTGACATCATCATCGAGGTGGAGCAGGGTATTGTCCTGATTGAGCGGAAGAATCCGCCGCATGGTTGGGCCTTGCCCGGTGGCTTTGTCGATTACGGCGAGAGCTTCGAGCATGCGGCTGTGCGCGAGGCCAAGGAGGAGACCGGCTTGGATGTCACGCTGACGCGCCAATTTCACACCTATTCCAACCCAGAGCGCGACAAACGCCTGCACACGGCATCCACCGTTTTCATCGCCAAAGCCGACGGTGAGCCGCAGGGTTTGGATGATGCCTTGCAAGCAAAGATTTTCCGCCAAGACAATCTGCCGCCGCTGGCCTTTGACCACGCCCAGATTCTGGCTGATTATTTCAACGGAGCGTATTGATGCGGACGGCAGCCGCTTGGTTACTGACAGTGCTTTTTTTGTCGGCAACGCTGACAGGTTGTGAGCGACAGGCAAACACAGAGGCACCTCTGCTGATTTTGGACACGGACATCGCTTCGGATGCGGATGACGTGGGCGCAGTGGCTGTGTTGCATCATGTTGCCAAGCAAGGCAAGGTCAAAATTCTCGCCATGATGGTCTCGTCCGGTAACCCGTGGAGCGTCCCCTGTTTGCAGGCGGTCAATGCGTGGTTTGGGCGGCCTGAAATTCCGCTGGGCAAGGCACATGCTGGTGCGGTGCAGGATGAGTCGAGATATGCGCGGAGCATTGCGGAAGAATTTGGCGGCAATGACGCGAAGGCATCGGATGCGATCCAGCTGTATCGCCGGGTTCTTGCTGCTCAAGCTGACCAGCGCGTGACCATTGTCAGCATTGGCTATCTGACCAATCTGGCCCAGCTGCTTCAGTCAAAATCGGATGCAGTTTCCCCTTTGAACGGCGAAGAATTGGTGCGCCAGAAAGCGGCCCGGCTGATCTGCATGGGCGGTGCGTATCCGTCCGGTCAAGAATGGAATTTCCACCGCGACGCGGCGGCAGCAGCCTATGTGACGCAGCATTGGCCAGGGCCAGTGATTTTTGCCGGATTCGAGCTGGGTAAGGATATCATGACCGGCGCGGCATTGCGCACTTTGCCAGAAAAAAATCCGCTGCGCCGCAGCTATGAGCTGCACAACAGGCTGGCAGGCCGACCGAGCTGGGATCAGATTGCGGTGTATTATGCGGCAGTGACAGTGGACGGCAGGCCAAACGAATTGTGGACAAAAATATACGGCAGAAACGCTGTCAGTGAAGACGGCAGCAATCATTGGCTGAATGAACGGAACGGCAGTCATGCGTATCTCGTCCAGCGCGGAACGAATGCGGATATCGCCAAGAACGTGGAACAGCTCATGCTGACCGCACAACCATAGGTGCTTCATCGTGCCTTTTGTCCGCCAGTCCAATCTGCTCCTGCCGGGCGGCCTCTTTCTTCTTTTTCTGCTCTATTTTGTCTTCGGCGGCGGCTGGCAGGAACCGGCCAAGCTGGTGCTGCGCGGGCGGGCATCCGGCGGCAGCCCGATCATTACGGTGCGCTGGGACAGCGGCGCAGGCTTCAACGACTACGAGCAGCGGCTGTTCCAGCCCGAAATTCAGCCGCAGAACGGCAAGGTCAACATCACCGTCGGCGCAGCGGGCCGTAAGCATCCCGCCGCGCAAGGCCACGATGTTATCTGTGCGGCGGTTCTGATTGACGGCAAGGAAATCAACCTGCACGATATCGCCAAGCCGCCGTTGCTGAACAAAGAGGAGCTACATTTCAACAAAGGAGACACTGTTTCCTTTGTTGTGCCCGCTCAATCTCATATCGGCCTCCGTTTTCGCACTGACGCAGCGTCTGGCGTGGCTTTCGCCGAAGTCAATGGCCGCAGGACGGAACATGATCTGTACATGGCCAATGTCGAGGCAAAATTTAAGCAGCTTGATTATTGGCTGCTCCAGCCAGACAGATCGTTCACGCTGACCGCTGACCTGCCGCGCTATCCTGTCCGCACGTTGGAAATTTTGAACGGCAGGATCAGCAGGCAGGTGCGGCTGCGGTCAGTCGAACTGCTCGGAAAAGGAAAAGTTATTGACTTGTTGCATGGTCAGCCTGTGCAACTCGGCAACCTGCGCTTTGAACATCCGCTGGATGGGATGAAAAGCTATGTTCATCCGTTGCAATTCGTGCAGCAAATTCTCTTCGCTCTGCTCTCGGCTTGGCTGCTGACCGCTCTGTTCCGACAAGCTGGGGCATTTGGTAGTCTGCGCAGCGTGTTCTTGGGCGAGCAGCGGCAGTGGTTCTGGCTGATGCTCGCCGCCAGTCTGGCAGTCTTCGGCACGTGGCTTGCTGCCTTCTGGCCCGGCGTAATGTCGGTGGATTCCATGAAAATCTGGCGGGCGGCTCTGCGCCCGGATGTTTATCTGAATGACCATCCACTGCTGAATGTTATTTTTTACAAATATCTGCGCCACATCTGGGGCAATTCTGCTGTAGTTCCCATTGTCCAGATTTTTTTGATCAGCGTGCTGATCGCTTGGTTCGGTTTTTGGATTTATCGGCAAGGCGTATCGCTGACTGCGGTGTTGCTTTGGCTGCTCTTCGTGCTGTGCTCCGTTCCCGTCAGTGTTTATAATACCGCGCTGTGGAAGGATATTCCCTTTGCCCTCTTAGTCGTGTTCTGGGCCTGTTTCTTGGTGAAACTGCGGCAAGAAAAACAACAGAGCCGCGTACTCTGGACAGGTCAGCGTATTTCCGCTTTGCTGCTTTTGGGACTCGCCGTCGGGCTTGTTCGGCACAATGGGCTGCTTTATTTTGGCATTTTACCTGCATTGCTTCTGCTGCTCAGCTTGGTGCCGCTGAAAAAGGCTCTGCCTGTCTTGACAGTGCTGCTGCTGGCAGCAGGAATCGGTTTCATGACGCTGCGAAATACAGACAACACTGCGGAGGTTGGATTCTTCACAAGGACAATGCAATGGTATGTCAGCACGGTGAAGCTGGAAAACACAATCCGAGATGCGAAGCGGACTGCGCATGATTATCTGCACGTGTTGGATATCGAAGCACCGCAGGCAGATAAATTCCATTACTATCTTCAAGACCGCCATGCGTGGTGGTTTCTTCTTCATTCTGGCTGGTGGGATGTGTATCCATACCAGAAGGATGGAGTTCCTTTTCCAAAGTTGCGGCAGAAGGCACTGAAAATTTACGAGCAGAGCTATCAGAAGTCATGGATCTTGCTGATGTGGAACCCGATTTTGCTGCTGATTTTGCTGCCGCTGCTGACTTTATGCTGCCGCTGGCTGCCGAATACAGCAGTGCTTGGAGCTATGCTCCTTTCAGGCGCACTTCCTTTAGTTTATTTGCAAATATTTAATTGGCGGTATTATTATTTCCTCTATTTCGGTCTGCTCTTTCTGCCCGCTTTTATCAGCCTTGACCTGTCACTTCGGAAAAAATGCGTTTCTCCATTATAACTCCGAATTACAACGGCGGCAGATTTCTTGAGCAATGCCTGAACAGCGTTATCAGTCAAAAAAATGATGGCATTGATCTGGAATATATCGTCGTCGATGGGGGAAGCACCGACTGCTCACATGAAATTTTGGCAAAATACTCAGCAGAGATCGCTGTGACGATCATCGAAAGAGACAGCGGCCCTGCCAATGCCATCAACAAAGGGCTGGCCTTGGCACAAGGTAATGTCCTTGCTTGGCTGAATGCGGACGATGTCTATTATCCGGGTGCGTTGCGGCGGGTGCGGCAGGCGTTTGAATGCAAGCCGGAAGCGGCGATGTGCTTTGGCGGGTGTCCGATCATTGACGCGCAGCAGCATGAAATCCGGCAGAGCATCACCCGCTTCAAGGAATTTTTCTATCCCCTGTCCTCACGCTTCACGTTTCAGTGCGTCAACTATCTGTCTCAGCCTGCGCTGTTTTTTCGACGATCCGCTTTTGCGCAGGCAGGGCCGCTGCGCGAGGACATGCTCGCGGCGTGGGATTACGAGTTCATTCTCCGGCTCTGGCATTCCGGCGGGGCTGTGCAGGTGCCGGGCCTGCCGCTGGCCGCTTTCCGCTGGCACGAGCAGTCTATCAGCGGAAGGCAGTTTGCCGCGCAGTTTCGGGAAGAATACGAAGCGGCACGAGCTGATGCAGGCCGTTTTACCCCGCAGGCCTTGCTCCATTTCTTCGTCCGCTGGGGAATTGTCGGCATCTACTCGCTAATGGCTTGTCAGAGAAAAGCGAGCTGCACTAATTAAATGCCCGCAGCCAAGAGAGCGCAGTCAAGATCAAGGCGGCGGCAAACAGCATTTTCTGTAGGCTCTGGCGATTGCCCTGCCGATCAAGCCCAGCAATGCGTAAAAACAGTCCGCAGGCTAACCCACAGATCAATCCGAAAAAATGTGCGCCCAGATCAGTGCGTCCGCCTTCATTGCCGCTGCCGAGCATGACCAGCAAACCGGTTCCAGCACCCAGTGGCAGCAAAAACTGGCGGACTGCGGATCTGTTCAGTAGCTGCCGTCCACAAAAAATGCCGATGGCAGCGAAGACAGCGGTGGAGAAGCCGACAGAATAATGCGGATCAACTCGCAAGGCAATGTTGAGAAAATTAGCGAAAAAAGCTGAAAGGAGCATGGCCAGCCACGCCGTGCCAGAGCCAAGGCTTTTGCATAGCAGATGTGCCATCACTCCGCCGATCACACAGTTACCGACCAGATGGCCTTGATCTGCGTGAAGAGTGAGGGCCGTGATCAGCCGCCACCATTGGCCCTGCTCCATGACCGCCCGGCTGCTTGCTGCTCCAGCAGTGAACCACGGGCTGCTGTCAAGCCAAGGGCCACTGGCGGCGTGCAGCAGAAGCAGGCCGCCGAGCATCAGGAGAGTGGGCCAGCCGCTGCTGCGGACAAAGGGAGGCGGATGGTCAGCAGGCGGTGGCCAGTTCTGGTTCTCCTCGCGGAAGTTGTGAAGCTCGATCATCGCCCGTGCAATTCTGCTTCTGCGCACCAAAATTACCCCCGTGCGGCGGTCGACTTGATGCGTAATCCCCATCGCACTCAAAACCAGCGAGCGGTCGTGCAGCTCTGCCGGGCCAGCCTTGGTCGCCAGCACCCACGGATCAGGCAGCTCCACGTCTGGCCCGCTGTCGGACAGATCATAAAAATGTGTTGGACTCATGCGGCATAAGGTAAGCGCAGGCCGCAGAAGAGTCAAGTTTTCCGCCGGAATGTATTTGTTGAAAACTTTACCGGTAATGAGTCGCGTTTTTCAATGGCCACTCTGTTCATCTTTTTTATTGCCGACAAGTGCTATAGCTGAAGCAGCATAAAGTGAACCTGCATGTCATTCCGAGCAACGCGAGGAATTTCCTACTCTCCTTTGTCGTGAGATTTCTCGCTCCGCTCGAAATGACAGATACGATGCTTCAAATTGTGTTGCTCTGGCTATATAATTCATCTGCGTAACTTGTAATTTTTAGCTGTGTATAGCTGAAGCAGCATAAAGTGAA
>DHWV01000105.1:0-212 GCA_002413355.1 Desulfobulbaceae bacterium UBA5173
TGATGTAGGTCACAACTTGGGTTACCAATATGCGAATAGGGCTGATATTTTTACGGCAGGAAGAACGACAGTCCCATGAACTGTCAGCCCATGAGCCGCCGCGCACGACACGATATAAGCTCGGCTCAGTGTGAATCGGATTCCGCACCGGACTAGTTGCATAATAATATCCCTGATACCAGTCAATACACCACTCCCAGACATTGCCGTGC
>DHWV01000105.1:594-10830 GCA_002413355.1 Desulfobulbaceae bacterium UBA5173
GCAGGCGTATTCCCATTCCGCTTCGGTGGGCAGACGGTACATGTGACCAGTTTCTTTGCTTAACCACTGACAATATTCAGTTGCATCCTGCCAGTTCACGTTGACTACAGGCCGATGTCCGCGCCCCCAGCCATTGTCATCCGGCTTCTTTCGATTCATGGCCGAGCAGAACGCATCGTATTTAAAGAACGTGACAGGGTAACGGCAGATGGCAAAGCTGTCCAATTCCACTTCATGGACAGGAAGCTCATCACTGTCGCCAATGCCTTGAATGTCTCCCATGCGGAAACGTCCTCCTGGCAGCTTGATCATCACCGGCCCGCTGTCGCCATTCCGCAGTTTGTCTTTCAAAAGCCAATACTTTTCCACGTAGCGGGAAACAAAATCGGCATCTGTCATGTCAAGAAGATGCCAAGAAATAATGCTGTCTGAAATCTCAAGGAAACGCAGGAGCTGATCAGTCGGACGGACAGGTTCTGATGCGGAAAACGCGTTGTTTATCATGCCATAGGCAACAAGAAATTCCTGAATGGTGTAATGACTGAAACGGAAATCGCGCTCAGAGTTTCGGTTCAGCAGCGAACGCCCGCCCAGCTCGAATTCTTCCAGCCAAGCGATGTTTTGATCGGAAAGAATGAGCTGCTGAAGCTCCTCTTCAGAAATAATCCGCTCGCCGCGCCGCTACATCCGTTCCGCAATCCGCACGCAGGCGTTGAACAGCTCCTTCCGCTCTGGCATCCGCCGCTGACCGCAGCAGCGATGCGCCCGCAGTTTCCGTACCTCGCGGTCAAGCCATTCATTAATCAACGCCTGATACACGGTGTAGGCGTTCCATTTCTGCTCGCGGTCGTCCAGCTCCAGCAGCTTGTCGAGATGATGCAGCAGCATGGGCCGCATCCGCAAATCCTGCATCTGCTCCAGCAGATGATTCGCCCGCTGCCGCTGCTGCCGGATTTTCCCCGCCTGAAAAAGCAGGCGGTGCCGGAGCGTCAGCGGCAGCTTTTTTTCGATGAACTCCTGCACCTGCCCGTCCGTGAACGGCGACAGATACAGCACCGGGCAGTGATAGCCGGACAGCACCTTGATTTCCGGCCTGCCGAGACTGTCCGTCTCCATCTCTGGGAAAAACTGAGTGCGGCTGGAGATGATCACCCGGCGGAAATCCTCGCTGGCCTGAAGCAGCTCCAGCAGGCGGTCGCGAATCCGCTTCCACGCCTGCCGGTCTTCGTCCAGCGCGTCGAGGAGGAGAAAGGTCTCGCCTTTGTTCGGCAGATCGCGCACCTGCTGCAAGGTGTCGTCGCCGAGCTTGAAGAGCTGGCAGCTGTATTTCTGCGGCCAGAAGCTGGTCAGGTGCATCAGCTTGAGCATCAGCAGGAGCGAGGTTTTGCCCATGCCCGCGTCGGACAGGATGAACATCTGATGCCGCCCGTCCTTCTCCAGCGGTGGCCTGCCCTGAAAAAATTCGTTGATCCGCTCAAAGGCCGACTGCCGCGCCGCCGCCATCAGGTCGTCCTGACGCGAATCCGCCGGATTTCTGTCCTGAAGATGCGGCACCACATAGACATCCTTCAGCACGTCCGGGTCAACAAACTCATCCCGCAGGCGGTCAAGCTCCTTGGCCCGCTCGCCGCTGATCCGCTCAAGCTGCTTCCAGAGCGGCTTGACCCATTCCGCTTTAACAAAAGCCAGTGCTTCCAGTGGTGGCATTTTTTCCTCCTTGGCTGTAAGATGACGGGAAAGATGCTCTGTTCCTTGGCTTTTTCCAAGCAGGAGCCGCAAAACGCAGCATTTTCTTGGGGCTACGGAATGCTTGCAGGCTTCGATATGCACAGGAAGCGTGACCTGCGGAACGGTTTATGCTTTCCCGCTGCGAGCACAGCGCACCAACTGAGTTTGAAATTTTATGACCGACATTACTGCCGCCGATCATCCCCAAAGCCGCCTGCACCGGCTCTTTGACCGCAACTTTCTCGACTACACCGCCTACGTCATCCGCGAGCGGGCCATCCCGGACATAGACGACGGCCTGAAGCCGGTGCAGCGGCGCATCTTGCAGACTCTGCGCAACATGGACGACGGGCGCTATCACAAGGTGGCGAACGTGGTCGGCGAGACCATGAAGCTGCATCCGCACGGCGACCAGTCCATCTTTGCCGCGCTGGTCAATCTGGCCAACAAGGAGCTGCTGATTGACCGGCAGGGCAACTTCGGCAACGTCTTCACCGGCGACCAGGCCTCGGCGGCGCGCTACATCGAATGCCGCCTCACGCCGCTGGCCCGCGAGACCCTGTTCAACCCTGACCTGACCGCGTTCGTTGATTCCTACGACGGCAGGATGCAGGAGCCGGTCTCGCTGCCGAGCAAGCTGCCGCTGCTGCTGCTGCTGGGCGCGGAAGGCATCGCGGTGGGCATGGCCACCAAGATCATGCCGCACAACTTCGGCGAGCTGCTGCAAGCGCAGATTGACTGCCTCGACGGCAAGGACTTCACCCTGCTGCCGGATTTCCCCGGCGGCGGCATTGTGGACGCTTCCGACTACCAGAGCGGCAATGGCCGCCTGCGCTGCCGGGCGCGGCTGGAGCTGCGCGACGAGAAGACCATCACCGTCACCGAGCTGCCTGCGGGCCTGACCACCGAGGCTCTGATTGAGTCCGTGGAGCGAGCGGCGAAGGCAGGCAAGATCAAGCTCGCCTCGATCAGCGACTACACGGCGGAAAAGGTGGAGGTGGAAATCAGGCTGCCGCGCGGCGTGTATGCCCAGGACGCGCTGGACGCGCTCTACGCCTTCACCGACTGCGAGCTGAGTGTCTCGCCCAATCTGGTGCTGATCAAGGACAACATGCCCTGCGTCATGGGCGCGGAGGAGGTGCTGCGGCACAACACGGACAAGCTGCGCCGCGACTTGGAGCAGGAGCTGCGCATCGAGCGGGGCCGCCTGACCGACAAGCTCCATGCCGCCACCTTGGAGCAGGTCTTCATCGAGGAGCGGCTGTACAAGCAGATCGAGGAGGAGAGCAGTGCCAAGGCAGTAAGCGACGCGGTGCGGCAGGCGCTGGAGCCGTTCAACGAGCGGCTGATCCGTAAGCCGGACAAGGAGGACATCGAACGCCTTTTAGACATCCGCATTAAGCGCATCTCCCGCTATGACCTCAACAAGCAGCGCAAGGAGATTGAGGAGCTGAAGCGGAGCGTCGCCGCCATAGACAAGCACCTTGAGGACGTGACGCTTTATGCGAAGAAGCATCTGCAAGGCTTGTTAGAAAAATACGGGCCGCAGTTCCCCCGCCGCAGCGAGCTGAAGGCATTTGACCAGGTGGACGCGCGGGAAGCCGCCCTGAGCAATCTCCAGCTTGTGTATGTGCGCGAATCAGGCTTCCTCGGCCATAAGGTCAGTGCCGAGGAGGGCAAGGAGGGGCTGGCGGCGGCCTGCTCGGAGCTGGACCGCATCCTGCTCATCTTCCGCGACGGCCTGTACAAGGTAATCCCGGTGCCGGACAAGCTCTTTGTCGGCCCTGACCTGCTCTGGCTGGGGCCGGTGCGCAAGGAGCTGGTCTTCAACCTCATCTATCGGGCAGGCGCGCTCAACCTGAGCTATGTCAAACGCTTCCGCACGCCCAAGTTCATCCTCAACAAGGAATACCGCCTCTTTGAGGAGCACAAGCGTTCGGTCATCCAGCTCCTGCTGATCGGCGAGAAGGGCCTGCGGGCGAGAGTGAGCCTCGCGCCCTCGGCCAGAGCGCGCAGCAACGCGCTGGAAATTGACTTTGACGAGCATCTGATCAAAGGCGAGGCCGCTCAGGGCAGACGGGTCAGCGAGCGGGCGGTGCGCAAGATGACAGACATCAGCGGCCAGCCGAAGCAGGAGCCGCCGACAGTTCCTGTGCTGCCGGGGTTGGGGGAGAACTGAGCAGAGGGGCTTTGTCCGCTGTCTGAGCGGGTGCGACCGACGGGTTCAGTCCTGCCTGCGTTTGGCCAGCGACAGATTTTTCGGCCCGCTCCTTTTCTTCGATATCGAAGAAAAAATTCCAAGAGACAGAATCACCGATTTTTTCTTTTTTTGGCGTGGATTCTGTCCGAATGACGGGAATGTCATCTATATTGCGCCGGGCTGCTGCCTGCACATTCACAGTTTCTTCTGTCGGAGCAAAGAAAATAGGTATTTCCTCTGGTTGCGATGCAGACACTGCATTTTTTTCAGCAGAGTTGTTCGGTTCACGCCGGATGAACAGTTCCTCTATCGCGTTATTAACCGTGTCTAAGGCCGAGTCAGCCGCCTGCTGACCTTGATTTCCCGTTCTTGCCGTGCCGCCGTTGTCAGATGAAAAATCTGTCCCTTCCATATCAGCTCCAAGCAAATTGGCCCCTGTGAGGTCGGCACCGGCCAGACTTGCGCCACGCAGCACCGTGTTATGCAGATTAGCCCCAGTCAGACAGACTCCATCCAGCCGCGCTCCGCTCAAATCTGCGCCTTCCAAGTCGGCCTCGGCCAAATTTAGCCGGTTTAGCACCACACCGCGCAAATTGCAACCTTTGCAGGCATTGCTGGTGAGTAGCTGATTAAAATTTTTCCTGATTTGCGGATCAGCCGAACCAAGAATTTCAGCGGAATCAGCCTGGCCGCAACAAAACAGCACTGCATAGCACGCAAAAATTCTTTGCCATGTGACACTGACATTCCACATACGCTGTTGCCTCAACAGACTCCGCCGATTCAGGGCCAAACCAACTGCTGGTGGATCCAGCCGGAAGAGAGCTTAGGGTGAGAAACTTTGATCCAATCACCCTGCTGGTCAAGCTTCTTCAGAATCACTTCACGCACAACTTTGCCGATTTGCCGGGCATCAGTTTTGGCTTCGGCCCGTATGTTCCCTTTCGCTGACTTCACAATCACATAGGGAGTTTTTGAAACCACGCTGGCAGCAATCCAGCCCTTATCATTCTCGTAATCGCTGACATTCAGCCAGTCCCCTTTGCGTTCAATCACTTGCAGCGGATATCCGGCGGGTAGCTGAAACTTCACCTCTGAAGTGGTGTCCGGGGCGGAACGGAGATTCACGCCGTCCTTGACAACAGATACAAACTCAGCAGCTGAAGCTGTCGCCGCAGTAATCAACACTGCCAGCAGCATCCCTGTCTGCGCTGCAAAAAAACGGTGCTTCATTGTCTTGCCTCCTTTTCTTCAATAGACTCTTCTGATATGAAATGCAAAAGAAATTCTTGATTGCCCCCTGCTCCGCAAACATCGGCGGCTGCGCTGCCGATGCAGGTGAGACCGATCTCTCTGGCAAAACGGCTGATTGCGGCCAACGCTTCCTCATGCAGGTGCGGTTCACGGACAATACCGCCTGCCCCGACCTTATGTTTTGGCAGTTCAAATTGGGGTTTCACTAAAGCGACAATTCGGGCAGCACCGCTGAACAGCGGCAACAGAGGCGGCAGCAGAAGCTGTAGCGAGATGAACGAGGCATCAATGACAGCCAGATTGAGCGGATCGGGAATTTGCACCGCTGTCAGCAGGCGGGCGTTAGTGCGTTCCAAAACCACCACCCGGCGGTCGTGGCGCAGTTTCCATGCCAGCAGACCGTAACCGACATCTACGCTGTACACTCGCGCCGCGCCGCGCTGGAGCAGACAGTCGGTGAAACCGCCGGTCGAGCAGCCGATGTCGGCGCAAACCCAGCCTGCCGGATCAAGGCCGAAATCACGCAGGCCGCCCGCCAGTTTTTCGCCGCTGCGGCTGACATAAGGAAATTTTTTTTTCCGCAGCTGAATATCGCTGTCCGCAGGCACCAAGGTTCCGGCCTTGCAATCCGCCCGTGTGCCGACCAGCACGTGACCAGCACCGATCAGAGCGCGAGCTTCAACGACATGAGCAGCCAAACATCGCTCAGTCAGCAGCAGGTCAAGCCGCCGTTTGCTGGACATCAGGGTTTACGCAGATTCTCCATCCGCTCTTTGGCCACCTTCGCTTCGCGGCTGTCAGGATGTTCAGCGATCAGCTTGCCGTAGATGATTTTGGCGGTCTCTTTGTCGGTCAGCTTTTCAAAGGACATCGCCTGCCGAAGCAGGGCCGCTGACACATGAGGATCACCGCTGTAATTGGAAATCACCTTCTGGTAGTCAAGAATGGCCAGATCATGCTCGCCCTGATTGAACAGGCATTCGCCCATCAAATACAGTGTCTTGGCTGACTGCTTGCTGCCCGGCTGCCCGGCGAGATGCTGCTCAAAAAACTTGTACGCCTTTTTGTAATTTTTTTCTTTGAAGCTGCTCATCCCCTTGCCAAAAAGACCGTCCTCCTTTTCGTCCGCATCAGCGGCCGGAGGCGGTATCTTTTTCTTCTTCTCCTCTGCATCAGAGTGGGCTGGAGGAGCCTTTTCTTCATGCTGCGCGGATTGTTCAAAACCGTCGTCCTCTTCGTCCGGCGGTGCTTGCTCCGTTTGACGCGCAGGTTCTACAGGTGCTTTGCGCACCTTTCTAACCTCCGGCTCAATGGCGGTCACGTCATTCTTGCCGCCGCTGACGGCCTTACCTTCTCCTGCATCATGCAAGGCCAGCTCCGCCTTTTTTCTTGCCTCTGCCGCTTTCTCCGCAGCCTCGTTAGCCCGCTGCTCCGCCTCTCTGGCCTTCTGGGCGGCATCATGGACTTTATCTTGACTCGCCTGCTGGAGTCCATTGTTAAGCTGCTCGATCTTCAGCTCCATAGATCGCGCTAGCTCCTCGTTGGATTTGCTCAGATGACCGTTTTCCGATTTCATCTGCTCCAGCGCGGCTTGGAGCGCGGCGATTTTGTCTTCGGTTTCGGCCTTATACTGATTGAAGCGATCAATGTTTTCCTGATTCACCGAACGGAGCTGGCGCGCCTCTTCGGTCATCTCCTCCATCCGGCTGGCCGCGTTCGCCGCATCCTTGAGCTGTTTGTCGGCAGCTTTCGACTCAGCCTCCTTCAATTTCTCCTCGGTCTGCGACTCAACCGTCTTCACCTTTTGATTCATGGAGCGAAGCTGGTAATTGAGCTTCCGCACCTCGTCCTGGCTGGCGCATTGGCAGAGCAGCAGCAGGGCGCAGGCCGCCGCCGCCGTATTGCTTAATCCTTTCATGAGCGACCTCTGGTGAAAATGACTGGGCAAAAAAAATAATCAGTTGCGGCGTGGCGACCAGCGGGGATAGGACTGGCTGCCTGACAGGCGGAACAAGGTGCGCTCGCCCTTGCCGTTGGCGTGGATGGCGCAGATTTCCATCTGGCCGTTCCGTTTGCGGGAAAAGGCAATCTGCCGACCGTCTGGTGACCATGTCGGCGATTCATAGTCGCCATAGCCGGAGGTCAGGCGGGTCGGCGCACCGCCACCTACCGGGATGATGAAGAGGTGATAATGCCGCGCAGTTAAGCTGGTATAGACGATTTTGTCGCCTTTGGGCGACCAAGACGGTTCAACATTTTCCTCGCCTTGCAAGGTCAGGAGACGGGTTTTCTTGCTGCCCAAGTCCATCACATAAACCTGCGGCTTGCCGCTGCGGTCAGAAACAAAAACAAGGGATCTGCCGTCTGGCGAGAACGAGGGCGAGACGTTGATGCCGGTGCGTTCAGTCAGTCGGTCAATGATGCGGCCCTGCATGTCCATGCTGTACAAATCGGGGTTGCCGTCACGGCTTAGGGTGACAATCATTGTTCTGCCGTCCGGCGAGAAGGCTGGAGCCAAGTTCATGCCCTCGCGCCGTGAGATCGCCTTGGTCACGCGGTTTTGGCTGAGATCGGTGATGTAGAGGTTCTGATTGCCGCGATGATAGGACGAATAGGCCAGCATCCTGCCGTCAATCGTGAAGCGGGGGGAAACGCAGAGATGATTATGCCGGGTTATTTGCCGAACATTGCGGCCCAGCACATCGGAAAGATAAATTTCCTTGCTGCCCGTGCCGTCAGAGACAAAAGCGATGGATGTGCGGCTGATTCCCGGCTCGCCGGTGAAGTCTTCAACCAGCGCGTCAACCAGCCTTAGGGCGAGGTCATCCTGCTCCGCCGCCGAACCTCTGAACTGACGGGCAGGCAGCGTTTTGCCCGCAGCCGTGTCAAGCAGGCTGGCCTCAACCGTCAGCTGCCCGCCCATTAACGAATATTTGCCCTGCACCACATAGTCCGCGCCGCTGGCATTGCCCCGCAGCGGATCAACAATCTGGACAAAGCCGTGGAAATCCAGCCCGCTGATGATCAGTCGGGCGATATCCTTGCCAATGCCGCTGTCTTGACCGCCGGATGCATCGGTGAACGGCGGCACTGCGACCCCCAGTTTGCGCACCCCGGAATTGGAGATATCAAGCTGGATACGCTCCGCGCCAGACTGCCATGCAGTCAGCAGCAGAAGCAGCAGGGCCAGAGGAAGGGCGGAGCAAAAGGCGGAACGGCGGTTTCTTGTATGCATGGCGAATGAGATGAAATTGTTATAACGTCAGCCCTTGCGGGGTGAAATTCAAGGCGAACTCCAGCTTTGGCTCACGGAGCAAGGCGGGGAAATTCGGCAGCGGCTCTGCACTGCGCAACGCCTTCAGCACGGACTGGTCAAAGAGCGCGTCGCCGGATTTTTGTTCAATTTTCATATCCTCAATCGTGCCTGTCTTGCTCACGATTAAGGCAACTACGGTTTTCAGCTTCCGGTCAGCATTGACCATTTCCGGCACCTTCCACCGACTGCTGATCTTTTCGTTCAAAAGACCGGCATAATGTTTCAGGGCCATCGTTCCTCCTACGCCGACACTTCCCCCGGTGCCGATGCCGCCGCCGAGCAGGCTGCCGCTTCCACGACTTCCAGACACCGCCGAGCTGACAGCGACATTCTGCCGCAGGGCGCGGACTAACTGCTCTTTGGCCGTCACTGCTGCTTGCCGAGCCGCTTGGGCATCATGCTCAACACGCTGCGCCTCAGCCAATGCCTTGCGCTGCTCCATCGCCGCGATCTTCCGGCGGGCTTCAGCTGCTGCGGCCTTTTTCTCCGCCTCAACTCTGGCGGTCTGCTTCGCCTCCGCCGCGATGCGCTCCCGCTCTTTTTTTGCTTCGGCGATTCTGGCTGCTTTTTCTTTCCGCGCCTGTTCTTCAGCAACCCGCTTCGCTTCAGCAGCGGCAGCCTTTTTTTCCGCCTCAACTTGAGCGGCTTTAACTGCCTCTTCCTGCTTTTTCACTTCGGCAATCCGAGCCAGTTCATTCTGCTTTTTGGCCTCGGCAATTCTGGCCTTTTCAGCAGCTTCTTTCACTTGCGCAGCCTTTTTTACCGGATTCAGGGAGACAACATCCTTTTTCGCCTGAACGATAGGAGCAATCTCCGGCTTCGGCGGAACAACTTCAGCCGCCTTCGGCTCAGGAGCTTTTTCGACAACTTTTTTAACCGCCTGTTCCGGCTTGATTTCCACAGCCTCTTTCACAATCGGCTGCTCCGGCTTTTTTTCGACTTTCACTGCTTCCTTTGCAACCGATTGCTCCTCCTCTTTCACCTGAGGCTGCTGCGGCTTCGCTTTCTTTGGCTCGACAGCCTTCACCGCCGTTTTTTTCAGCGTTCTGGCCTTGATTTCCACCGGTGCAGGCAATGGTTCCGCTATCTTGAGCGCAGACGACGGCGCAACCGGCGCAACCTCGGCGGCGGGAGCAGCGGCCAAAGGCAGACCGGAAGCAGCCAAACTGACAAAATTCACTGAGACCGTGTTGTCCAAACGCAATCCCGGTCCACTACCCGCCAAATTTTGCAAGATCGCCGCGCTGGCAAAAATCGCTAAATGTAGTGCCACCGCAAGGTTGAGCGGCCACTGCCAGCCCGTGCCGCTGTCCCGCCGCTCTAAAAATGCCTGCCAGTCGTCGTAGTTCATTCCGTTCATTGCTGCGCTCCGCCTCCTGCGCCTTTCCGCTCATCCGGCTGCGTCACCATGCCCAGCTTGTCAAACCCAGCCTGCTTGATTTGAGCCATGACCTGCACTACTGTGCCATAATCTACATGTTC
This sequence comes from Desulfobulbaceae bacterium UBA5173, assembly GCA_002413355.1. GTDB lineage: Bacteria > Desulfobacterota > Desulfobulbia > Desulfobulbales > Desulfobulbaceae > Electronema. The sequence goes on from DHWV01000105.1 coordinate 10,575, forward strand.
ATCCGCCTGCAAATAAATTGCTTCTTCTTTTCGTTCCAGCGGCAATTTTTCCAGTTTGTCCCGCAGATCAGCAATATTGAGCGGTGCCGTATGATCGCCAAAAAAAATCTGTCCGGCGGAGTTGACCTCCACTTGGAGCGGTTTATCCTCGTTGTCCTGCGGCAACGATTCACCTGTAGTTTTTGGCAGATTGATGTCAATACCCTGCGTCATCATCGGGGCCGTGACCATGAAAATAATCAGCAGCACCAGCATC
>DHWV01000105.1:11063-28366 GCA_002413355.1 Desulfobulbaceae bacterium UBA5173
ATAATCAGCAGCACCAGCATCACATCCACCAGCGGAGTTACATTGATCTCCGCCGACAGCGACTTGCGGCCTTTGCCGCCTATGGAACCCATTCCCATGATATTTTTTCCGTGAAACGACTGTTACTTCCTCGTCAGCATGTCGCGTTCGATCAAATTGAGAAAATCGAATGAAAAATTCTCAATGTCAGCTTGAAAGTCCGCCACTTTATTGGAATAGAAATTGTAAAAAATGACTGCTGGAATGGCGACGGCAAGACCGGCGGCCGTGGCGACCAACGCCTCGGAGATGCCTGGCGCGACCACAGCCAGCGAAGCCCCGCCCCGTGCGCCGATCTCTTGGAACGAGACTAAAATACCCCAAACTGTGCCGAACAGACCGATAAAAGGTGTCGCGCTACCGGTAGTGGCGAGGAAGGCAAGAGAACGTTCCAAGCGTTCAGTCTCGATGAGCTGGGCCTTGCGCACCGCTCGCTTGAGATTGTCCATCACCGCCAGTTTCATCTGGAGGTTTTCTGGATTCTCAGCGGTCTGCCCACTGCGCACTGCGCTGATTTTACGCAGCTCAGTGAAACCGGAAACAAAAACTGCCGCCTCCGGGCTGAGAGCCGATGCTTTCGCGGACTCATAGGCGTTGTTCAGGGTCTTTGATTCCCAAAAATCAGCAAGAAATCCATCGGAAGCCTTGCGGGAGCGGGAAAAAAGCAGGTGTTTTGAAATAATGATCCACCACGAAACCACGGAGAAAAAAAGCAGGATGAGCATGACCAGCTTGACAAGCAGGCTGGCATGAGCCATCATGCTGAAAACCGAAAAATTCACAAAAACACTCCTGCAACGGCAATAGGTTGAGTTTGATCTGCAATCCGTTCCGCTACCGGATCTTCTAAACGAAGACTTCCGCGAACGAGAAAGACAGAGAGAAATGTTCGTTACTAATTATAACGGGTTCTGAATATTCTGTCGACCCTCAACTGAAAAGAGCGTAGGACAGCCGGGCGGACAATTTCCATCCTATTTTTCACCGAAATCAGAATATAAGAAAAACATCCAGAAAGGCAAGGGAGGTTTTGATGTCGGATTCGATTTATGACGTGATTATTGTCGGCTCAGGCCCGGCAGGAATTCAGGCGGCCATTCATGCTGCCCGGAAAAAAACGCGGGTGCTGCTGCTCGGACAGATTGAAAAAAGTGCACTTTGTCCTGCGCATGTTGAAAACTACGCCTGTGTTGACGGCGTGAGTTCGGGCAAAAAATTACTGGAGGCGGGTTTGGCGCAGGCGCGGCGTTTTGGAGCCGAAATTGCGCCTGAAGATCTGCTCAAAATCGGTCAGCAGGAAGACGGTTTTTTCGCAGCGGAAACGGAGAGTGGCGGAACAAAACTCTGCCGCGCCCTGATTCTGGCGATGGGCATGGCCAAAACCAAGCTGGGCGTACCGGGCGAGAGCGAATTCGGCGGCCGGGGCGTAAGCTACTGCGTTGATTGCGATGCAAATTTTTTCCGGGGGGCGACCGTGCTGGTGGCGGGCAATCACAGCGCGGCTGTTGACGGCGCATTGACTCTGCTCGATTACGCCAGCAAAGTATACTTGGTGGCGGCGGAACTGAAGGCTTCGGATGAACTGCTCCGACGGCTGCGCGAAAGCAAGGTCGAGCTGATAGAGGGCTGCCGCGTGCAGGAAATCTTGGGCGGCGCGAAAGGCGTTGAGTCAGTCTTGCTTGACAATGGCAAGAAAATCAACACAGACGGCGTATTCATCAAGCTTGGCTCCAAAGGTGCGCTCCAGCTCGCCGCCCAGCTTGGCGTGCAGATGGACATGGAGCAGTGCAAGCATATTGATGTCAACCGGCGGCAGGAAACCAACATTCCCGGTGTGTATGCCGCCGGAGACATCACCGGTGCTCCGTATCAGATGGCCAAAGCGGTCGGCGAAGGCTGCATTGCGGGTATGGAAGCAGCCATGTATGCCCGCAGGAAAAAGCAGCAGGGGCAGCCACCGTCTCACCCAGCATAACAAAACGGCATGAACAAAATTATTCTCAAAAAAGGTCGTGAACGCTCCCTGCTGCGCCAGCATCCTTGGATTTTTTCAGGGGCGATCGAAAAAACAGCAGGCAACCCACAGCCCGGCACGACAGTGGATGTGGTTTCCGCAGACGGTCAATTTTTAGGTCGCGGTGCCTATTCGCCTTCTTCGCAAATTCGGCTGCGCCTTTGGACTGTTGATGAGCAGGAAACCGTTGATGCGGATTATTTCCGAAGACGAATTCAAGCTGCCATCAACCTTCGTCAATCACTGCGCATCCCGGCGCAGACCAATGCCTATCGACTGATTGCTGCTGAAGCTGACGGGCTGCCTGGCTTGATTGCCGACCGTTACGGTAATTTTTTGGTTTGCCAATTTCTCAGCGCAGGTGCGGAACGATGGAAAACGGTGCTGATGGACCAGCTCAAGGAGCTGACCGGCATCACCAATATCTATGAGCGTTCGGATGTTGAAGTCCGCAGAAAGGAAGGGTTGCAGCCGTGCAAAGGTGTTCTTTGCGGAGAAGAACCGCCTGATTTGCTGAAAATTGAAGAAAATGGTCTGCATTTTCTGGTTGATATCAAACATGGTCATAAGACTGGATTTTATTTGGATCAGCGCGACAACCGCAATGCCGTCCGCTTGCACAGCGCAGACGCGGAAGTGTTGAACTGCTTCGCCTATACTGGCGGCTTCGGCATTGCTGCGTTGCAAGGCGGAGCCAAACATGTCACAAATATTGAAGACCGGGCTGACTTCATCGGCATGATTGAAGAAAATGCGCGGTTGAACGATTTTTTTGAGGATTCATGCACGGGCATCAAAGCTGACGTTTTTCAACTCCTGCGGCAGTATCTGAAAGAAGGGCGGTTATTTGACCTGATCATTCTTGATCCGCCAAAATTTGCTGAATCGCAGACGAATCTGGAACGGGCGAGCCGGGGATACAAGGACATCAATCTGCTCGCCTTCAAATTGCTGCGTCCCGGAGGACAGCTTTTCACCTTTTCCTGTTCTGGTTTGATCAAGATGGAGATGTTTCAGAAAATTGTCGCCGATGCGGTCATTGACAGCGAAAGAGACGCGCAGATCATGCAATGGCTGGGGCAGGCTGCTGATCATCCGGTTAAGCTGGCCATCCCGGAAACGCAATATCTGAAAGGACTGTCTGTGCGGATGATTTGCTGAAGAACACTATGACGGATGACTATTTTCCAAAGATACAAGCGAGGAACGTGAACATGACAGAGAAGGCATTGAACATCACGCTGCGTAAAGCAGAGACGCTGAAGCTGAAGCCTGATGAAAGCAATCTTGGTTTTGGCAGGCATTTCACAGACCATATGTTCGTGATGCAATGGAGTAGCGAAAGAGGCTGGCATGATGCCGAAATTAAGCCTTATGGCAGCTTCAGCCTTGAACCGTCGGCAATGGTTTTCCATTACGCCCAAGAAATTTTTGAAGGACTAAAGGCCTATCATGGCCTGGACGGCTCCATTCTCCTTTTCCGGCCCTTGGACAACCTGAACCGCCTAAATCGCTCTGCCGTTCGCATGTGTATGCCGGAAATTCCGGCGGAGGAAGTGCTGAAAGCACTCAAGCAGATGATTGCCCTTGATCGCGACTGGGTGCCAAAGGCCCCGGGTGCATCGCTCTACATCCGGCCTGCGATGATCGCCACTGAGGCTGCCGTCGGCCTGCATCCTTCAAACGAATATCTCTTCTTCATCATCTGCTGTCCGGTCGGGGCCTATTACGCCGAAGGCTTTAAGCCCACAAAAATATATGTGGAAGACCGCTATGTTCGGGCGGTGGCTGGCGGAGTTGGAGAAGCCAAAACCGGCTGCAACTATGCTGCCTCGCTCAAAGCCTTTGCCGAGGCCAAAGAGAAAGGCTGCTCGCAAGTGCTGTGGTTAGATGCGGCAGAGCGAAAATATGTTGAGGAAGTAGGTACATCCAATATTTTCTTCGTTCTTAACGGTGAGCTGGTCACGCCGCCGCTGGGCGGCACCATCCTGCCCGGCATCACCCGCGCCACCGTGCTGCGGCTGGCCGCTGACTGGGGCATCAAGGCGAGCGAACGCCGGATCAGTATGGATGAGATCATGACAGCGACAGCGAACGGCAGTCTGAGCGAAGCCTTTGGCTCAGGTACGGCAGCGGTCATCTCGCCAGTGGGTGAATTCATTTATCAAGACAAGGTGATCCAGATCGGCGGCGGCCAAACCGGGCCAATTGCCCAACAGTTCTTTGACGGCATCCAGCAGATGCAGCGCGGTCTGCGGCCTGACACGTACGGCTGGTTGGTGCGGGCAGCGTAGTTTTTGCTGGGCGGATATGCAGCAGGGGCATGATGCTATTCATCATGCCCCTGCTGGGCCGCCGAAATCAGCAGCCTTCAACTGCCTGAGCGCGGTATTTAACCTTTTTCTGCTCCAATGCGCGATCCTTGCTTTCTTTCGGCGCATTGATGCTTTGGGTGTAGGAATCCATTGCTGACAGCTCGTTCTGCACCTTGGCACTGGGTGCCGGAGCGGCTGCCTCAATTTTCTTCCGCGCCTCGCCAAGAATGGCAGTGGCTTTGCTCTGATCGCCTTTGTCCACAGCTTGCGCTGCTTCTTTTTTCGCCTGATTAGCCTCGAACACGGCGGCCCGCTCCTGAACTTCCTTGTTCAGGCTGGCTAAAGCGGTTTTTTCGTCGTTTGTGTAGATCACGCCGAGGCTATCCAAAAGCGACTGCGCGGCTTTGCTGCCCGGCTCCAAATAGCTAACGCTGACGTTGGCTGCATTGTCTAACCGTCCAACCGTTCGCTGTCTCGGCAAGACCCGAATCTGCATCCGCCGCCGTTCGCCTGCGGCCAAATCGCCGAACCGCACCGTGACCGTATTGCCGTTCACCTCATAGGTATTGGCAAAAACCTGATCCACGGCCAGATCGCTACCCAGGGTGATGGTGACGCGGATATCGGCGGCGGCAAGCTGCTCGACTGATTTGAATTCCTTCGCCAAGATAGCACTCATGCTTTCCGGGTGATCAATGAAGTAATACGTGCCCCGGCCGCTTTCGGCGATGGAGGCGAGCAAATCTTCGTTGAACTCCAGCCCCACGCCGAAGCTGCTCAGGGAGATGCCCGCTTCAGACTGAGCCTGCACCATCTGCGACAGCTCTTGGTTTGAGGTGATGCCGATATTGGCCAGACCATCGGAAAGCAGCAGCACCCGGCTGATCACCGAAGGACTGGCGTGCCGCCGCACCTGATCAAAGCCCTCGATCAGCCCCGCGCCAAGGTTGGTGCCGCCGGTCGCGATGAGCGAGTTGATCAGCCCCTCCATCCGCTGGCCTTCCTCAACCGGCTGGGAGGGGTACAGCACCCTGGCCTGATTGCTGTAGCTGACCAAGGCGAAACGGTCTTCTGGCCGGAGTCGGTTGAGCATGGCAATGGCCGCCTGTTTGACATACTCAAGTTTGCCTTGCTCCGCCATCGAGCCGGAAGTATCCAGCACTAAGGCTAGATTGAGCGGCACCCGTCGCTGCTGGCTGCCGCTTTCCGGCGCAGTCACCAGCACTTCCAGATAGCGTGCGCCAGGCCGGGTGGCATAGATGTGGTCGTTGTCAAAGGCGACTTGGAGTTGCAGCGGAGCCGCCTGAGCTGTTCCTGCAGCCAGAGCCAGCCGCAGGACAAGGCAGGCGGCAAAGGCCAGAAGCGGCAGCGTGGCAGATAGGCCGAACGGAATGAGACGGGTTTTCATGCGGAACCTCCTTGGGTGGAGTTGAAGGAAAAAAGAACTGCTGAACAGCATCCGCAGATTTAGCGCGACCACAGAAAATTGCAAGAAAAAACAGCGGCAGGATGATGCGCCGCGTGAACCGCGCACTTGAAAAAAAGCGGCATCTGGTTTAGAGTGCATGATTTTGCTGGGGAGTCGAAAAGGTGCTGGCATGGACATGAATTCTTGATGAGCAAAAAAAACTTTGAGCAGGCTTTAACCAGACTGGAGCAGATTGTGACCGAGCTGGAGCTGGGCGATCTCGCCCTTGACGCAAGTCTGAAAAAATTCAACGAGGGCATTCAGCTCGCCTCGTTCTGCGGCCAGAAGCTGGACGAGGCCCGCAGCCAAGTTGACCTGCTGCTGAAACAGGAAGACGGCAGCTTGGCCGCAGAGCCTTTTCACGCCGCTTGACCGGGCGGCCCGCGCATCCCTTCTCTCAAGGAGAGACTCATGTCCACGAGCCACGGCGCAGCCGAACTCAGCCTGCTGGAAACTATTGACTCCCCGGCTGACCTGCGCGGTTTAGGCCTGCGGGAGCTGGAGCAGCTTGCCGAGGAAATCCGCGAGCGGATCATCGCCACTGTGGCGGAGAACGGCGGCCACCTTGCGCCCAGCCTTGGCGTGGTCGAGCTGACCTTGGCACTGCATTACGTCTTCAACACGCCGACGGACAAGCTGATCTGGGACGTGGGCCACCAGTGCTACGCCCACAAGCTGATCACAGGCCGCCGCGATAAGTTTCACACCTTGCGCCAGCATCAGGGTATCAGCGGTTTTCCCAAGCGGGTGGAGAGCGAATACGACACTATTGAGACCGGCCACAGCTCCACGTCCATTTCCTTTGGGCTTGGTCTGGCAGCGGCCAAGGCCATTCAAGGCGAGCCGGGCAAGGTCATCGCGGTAATCGGCGACGGTTCAATGACCGGCGGCATGGCCTTTGAGGCTCTCAACCACGCGGGCGATCTGCACAAAAATCTGATCGTCATCCTCAACGACAACGAGATGTCCATCTCGGCCAATGTCGGTGCGTTGTCCAGCTTCCTCAGCCGCAAGCTATCTTCCAAGACCATGCGCCGTGTCAAAGACCAGATCGAGGAGGGGCTGAAGCTCTGCTCGGTGGGCGAGAACATCCTCAATGTTTTGCGTAAATCTGAGGAAAGCCTGAAAGTCCTCTTCACGCCGGGAATGCTCTTTGAGGCGTTCAAATTTGACTACATCGGCCCGATCCCCGGCCATGACCTACCTGCTTTGCTGGAAACCGTGGAGAATGTCCGCGATAACAGCCACGGCCCGGTGCTGGTGCATGTTCTGACCACCAAGGGCAAAGGCTATAAGCCAGCGGAGAAAAATCCGGGCGATTACCACGGTCTTGGCCCGTTCTCGATTGCAGATGGCAAGCCGCTGCCTGCGTCTGGCCCGCCGTCGTACACCGCTGTGTTTAGCAAGACAATCTGCGAGCTGGCCGAACAGGATCAGCGCATTGCTGGCATCACCGCCGCCATGCGTGCAGGCACCGGCCTGTTGGAGTTCAGCAAACGCTTCCCCAACCGCTTCTTTGATGTTGGTATTGCCGAGCAGCACGCTGTCACCTTTGCCGCTGGATTGGCTTTGGCCGGACTGCGCCCGGTAGTCGCGGTCTATGCCAGCTTTATCCAGCGGGCCGTGGATCAGGTCATTCACGATGTCTGCCTGACCAACCTGCCGGTGATTTTCGCCATTGACCGGGCAGGCGTGGTCGGCGATGACGGCCCGACCCATCACGGAGTGTTCGACATCTCGTTGCTCCGCTGCATCCCCAACCTGACCCTGATGGCCCCCAAGGACGAGAATGAGCTGCGCCAGATGCTCTTTACCGCCGTGCACCACAACGGCCCCTGCGCCATTCGCTATCCGCGCGGCTCCGGCGAGGACGTGCCGATGGATGCAGAGCTGCGCCAGATGCTCTTTACCGCCGTGCACCACAACGGCCCCTGCGCCATTCGCTATCCGCGCGGCTCCGGCGAGGACGTGCCGATGGATGCAGAGCTGCGCGTGCTGCCGGTCGGGCAAGGCGAGCTGCTGCGCAAGGGCAGCGATATTCTGATCATCCCGCTCGGCAACCGGGTTTATGCGGCGATGCAGGCGGCGGAAGGTCTGGCCAAGCTCGGTGTGGACGCGGCGGTGATCAATCCGCGCTTCATCAAGCCCTTGGACAGCGACCTGATCAGCACGTGGGCGGAACGCTGCGGCAGGGTGCTGACTGTCGAAGATCACGCCAAGAAAGGCGGTTTCGGGGGCGCGGTGGCGCAAATGCTACACGAGCGGCACTTGACGCTGCCGGTGCGCATTCTTGGTTATCGTGATCAGTTCATCGAGCAGGGCACGCAGGCGCTGCTGTGGAAAGACGCAGGTCTTGATGCCGCCGGGATCATCAAAGCCGCGTTGGAGCTGATGCAACAAAAATGACAATGTTTCTCGCCGACACCCACCTGCATCTGTATCCCTGCTACGATCTTGACCAGACTTTTTCTGGCCTGATTGACCGGCTGGCGGCAGAAGAGCAGGCTCCCCGCTTCGGCTGTTTGGCGGAACGCGCTGGCTGCAATTTTTATGCGCAGATTCAGGCTGGAAATATCGTTCTGCATGATTTCAGCCTTCAGTCTGCTGACAGCCGTCAGCTCATCCTTCAGCGCAAAAGCGACAACCGCCAGCTAACACTGCTGCCGGGCCGACAGATTATTGCGGCGGAACGGATCGAAGTACTTGCTCTCTGCACCGACGTTCTCTTTGCCGACGGCACTCCGGCAGCGGAGCTGATTCGCTCAATTCGGGCGCAGAACGGCGTGCCGGTGCTGCCATGGTCGCCGGGCAAATGGTTTTTCCAGCGCGGCAAGGTAATCGCCCATCTGTTGCGCAGCTTCACGCCGCAGGATTTCTTAATCGGCGATGTCAGCCTGCGGCCGCACGGCTGGCCGCTGCCGCTCTTGATGCGCAATGCCAAGCGGTTTGGTTATCAGATCATCAGCGGTTCCGACCCCCTGCCCTTTACCAGTGAGGAAAAGCAGTTCGGCAGCTATGGCTCCTCCATTAGTTGCGCCGAAGCGGACCTCTCTCCTGGTGACGCGCTGCGCTCCCTGCTTGCAGGCAAAGCTGAAGCCGCCAGCATAGGCCGCCGCTCCTCCCCGCTTGAACTGCTCCGGCGGCTGCGCTATAATGCTCATGCACGCAGACAAATCCGCTGATTTCCTCAACAGAGAGACGACGAGATGTCCTCCAACCCGTTTAAGACGGTCAAAGTGCTGGTCACTGGAGCCACTGGCTACACCGGCCGGATGCTCACCAAAAAACTGGCTGCCGCCGGAGCGAAAATTCATGCTGTGGCTCGCCCTTCTTCGGACATTGGCGATTTGGCCGAACTTAATATCACGTGGTTTAGGGGAGAGGTTTCCGACGCGGAGACCATCCGCCAAGCTGCGGAAGGTGTTCAGTATATTTTTCATCTGGCCGCTGCCTACCGACAGGAGCGGGCGACAGAGGAGGACTACCGCCGCGTTCATCTCCGCTCCACCCAGCTCTTGGCTGAAGCGGTCAGCGGCAGGCCTGATTTCAAACGGTTTGTTCATGTCTCGACCGTCGGGGTGCATGGCCATATTCCCGGCGACGACATCGCGGACGAAAACTACCGCTTCAATCCGGGAGACAGCTATCAGCAAACCAAGGCGGAAGCCGAGCTATGGCTGGCTGAATTTGCGGCGCAGAACAGTCTGCCGCACACAGTCATCCGTCCTGCCGCCATTTTTGGCCCCGGTGACCGCCGTCTCCTGAAAATTTTTACCATGGCCAGTTATGGGTTCATGCTGATGCTGGGCAGCGGCAAAGGCATCTATCATCTGATTCACGTTGATGATTTGACAGAAATCTTGATAGCCGCTGCTGCGTCGGAACAAACCCGCTCCCAAGTGCTGATCGCCGCTAACGACAAGCCGATTTCCATTGTTGATATGGGAAAAGTGATCGCCAGAGCGTTGAATAAGAACATTAACGTGGTTCGTCTGCCGATTTGGCCTTTTTTCTTGGCCGCCGATCTTTGCAAAGCAATCTGCACGCCGATAGGCATTACGCCTCCCATCTACCGCCGCCGGGTGGCTTTTTATTCCAAAGATAGAAAATTCAGCAACGCCAAACTGAAGCGGCTGCTGAACTACATATTCCGCCATAGCAGTGAAAGTGGACTGACTGCAACCGCAGCATGGTATCGGAAGCATGGTTGGCTGCCTGAAAAAACACTGGCTGAAAAATTATGGGTCGGCAAAAATTGGCGGTATTGGCTGGCCGCAGCCGGAGCAGGTGCTGTGTCGTCACCTTTGTTTGACCTTCTTTAACCATGGCATCTGCTTTCCTCGAAACAGCCGATATTGAAACCGCCTCAGACGGCTACGCCAGCCGTTTTTCTGGGGAAATCGGCGCGTATTTTCTCCAGATGCAGCTTGAATTGCTGCTGGAGCTACTGCCTGAGCTTGCGCCGGGCGCGACTGTGCTGGACGTAGGCGGTGGTCATGCCCAGCTTGCTGTGCCGCTGGCGCAGCGCGGCTGCAAGGTCACAGTCACGGGCAGCGATGCAAGCTGCCGTCTGCGGCTGGCGCAGCAGCTACCAGAAAATGCCTACGTCTATCAAACCTGCGACATGCTGCACCTACCCTTTGCCGACCGCTCCTTTGATTTCGTCATCGCCTTCCGGCTGGTGCCGCATGTTGACCGCTGGCCGCAGCTCTTGGCCGAGTTGGCGCGGGTCGCGGCCAAAACGGTGGTGATTGATTATCCTGACCTGCGCAGCACCAATATTCTGAATTTCCTCCTTTTCCGATTGAAGAAAAAACTTGAGGGCAACACCCGCACCTTTGGTCTGTTCAGCCGGGCGCAGATCATCAGTGAATTCGCCAAAAACGGCATGGTCAATCCGAAGCTGCAGCCTGAATTCCTCCTACCGATGGTGCTGCACCGCAAGCTCGGCTCCGCCGCCCTGTCGCGCCTGCTCGAAAATACCTGCCGCGCCAGTGGCCTGACTCAGCTTTTCGGCTCACCGATTATTCTGCGGATGGATAAGGCGGCACATCAATGAGAATCCTTCTGCTTGCGCCGCAGCCTTTTTTTCAGAATCGGGGCACGCCCATTGCTGTCCGTTTGCTGGCGGAAACGCTGGGCAAAGCGGGTCACGAGGTGCATTTGCTGGTTTTTCACGAAGGTGAAGACCTTGTCATACCCAACGTGACCCTGCACCGCATTGCCGCCCTGCCCTTTCTCCGTGCCATTCCGCCCGGCTTTTCATGGCAAAAAATCTGCTGCGACCTGCTGATGACCACCAAAGCGGTGCAGCTCCAGCGGCAAATTGGCTTTGATTTGGTTCATGCAGTGGAGGAGTCGGCCTTCATCGCCATGTTTCTCCGGCTGCTCTTCAACGTGCCGTATATTTACGACCTTGATTCGTGGATGAGTGATCAGCTCATCGCCAAACTGACGTTTCTCCGCCCATTCCGTTCTTTCTTTGAATTTTTTGAAAAAGCGGCGGTGCGGCACAGTATCGGCGTAGTGCCGGTCTGCCGGGCGATTGAGGATAAAATCAGAATGTTTGCTCACGACAAACCGTTGCTCCGGTTAGAAGACATCAGCCTGCTGGAGGAGCATTGCACTACGCCGCTGGAACCGCTGAGAGAAAAATACGGCTGCCAAGGCAAGATCGTCATGTATGTCGGCAATTTGGAGCGGTACCAAGGCATGGCATTGCTCTTGGAAACCTTTGCGGCAGCGGATCCGGCGGCCTTGAATTGCAGCTTGGTGGTCATCGGCGGGGCTGAAAAAGACATTCTCCACTATACCGAGCAAGCCCAGCAGCTTGGCATCAGCGCACGAGTCTTTTTTATCGGCCCACGCCCGGCCTCATCGCTCGGCATGTATTTGGCGCAAGCTGATCTGCTCGCCTCGCCGCGCACTGAGGGCGAAAACACGCCGATGAAAATTTATTCCTACATGGATTCCGGCAAGCCGATTTTGGCGACTAAAATTGCCAGCCACACCCAAGTGTTGAACGAGGGCAACGCCTTTCTTGCCGCACCAGAACCTGCGGCTTTGGCGGCGGAGCTGTGCCGCGCCTTCGCTGACAGCGGCGAGGCGGCCTGGCGAGCGGCGCAGGCCAAGGCAAAAGTGGCGGCAGAATATTGCCGACCAGCCTACGAACGAAAATTGACTGATTTCTACGACAACCTGCTGCGGAGCGGCATGAAATGAAAAGAAATCCTGAGCAGATTGCTAACACGCATTACGACATCATTGTGATCGGCGGCGGCATTAACGGCATTGCCACGGCCTATGAAGCAGCATTGCGCGGCATGAAAACTTGCCTCGTCGAAGCCTCTGATTTCATGAGTCAGACTTCATCAAATTCCCTCAAGATCATTCATGGCGGATTTCGGTATATCCAGCAGGCAAACCTGAAAAGAATCCGCGAGTCAAGCAGAGAGCGGAGGACTTTATTGAAGATTGCGCCTCACCTCATTCATCCGCTCCAATGTGTCATGCCGACGGAATCGATCTGGAATCTGCGCAGCCTGCCCGGCATGTTCGCTGCCAGTCTGATCAACGGCCTGATCGCCTTTGATCGCAGCAAGGGGCTGCCAAAGGACAAGCAAATTTTTCTCGGCGGCATCATCTCCAAGCAAAAGACCATTCACCTGTTGGGAAAGGAATTTGATCAGCCCTCTGTCACCGGTGCCGCCGTTTGGTATGACGGCATGGCCATCAATTCAGAGCGATTAGGCTTCTCCTTTCTTCATTCAGGAGAAAAAAAAGGACTTGATGCAATCAATTATTGCCCTGCGGTTGGCTTTATCCTTTACGACAGAAAAATAACTGGCGTGAAGGTTAACGATCTGATTCAAAAAAAAGAATTTGTCATCTCTGGCGATTTCGTCATCAATGCCGCTGGAGCTTGGGCCGGAGGATTACTGAACTTGCTGCCTTCTTCCAGCACAAACCTTGCGCCACAGTGCCGGGTGATGAATCTTGTCACCAGAAGGACGCTTTTTCCAAGCAATCAAGCGGTCGGTCTTTTTGACAAAGACCGAGCATTTTTCTTTGTGCCGTGGCGCGGCTATTGGATGATTGGCACCGATGAATCAGAATGGCATGAAGAACCAAGCAAACTGCGGGTCACAGAAGAGGATATTCAACGTTTTCTTCTGAAGATCAATAAGGTCTATCTTGGTAAGCCAATCAGCAGGGAAGATATTTGTTATGTGCACAAGGGACTTATTCCGGGGCAGCCGAAACCGGAGGGCGATTTCAAACTGTTTGATCACCAGAAAGATGGTATTAATAATCTGTTCTCTTTGCAGCCGGTAAAATACACTACAGCACGCGACATCGCGCAGAAGACGGTCGATTCGTACTTCAATAAGACCGGCAAGCCTTTTCAGATTTCTAAAAGCGCAGAGCTTTCTCTGGAAGGCGGAGAGATGGAAAGTTTTTCTTCTTTTCATGCAGAACATATCCAGAAAGTAGCTGCTCTTGTTGGCGAGCAAGCTGCTCGGCACCTCCTTTACAGCTATGGCTCATCCTATAGCAGGATACTGCAATATGCTGATCTGCTACAGCCTATTGCAGGTTCAGATGAAGTTTTGCAAGCGGAAATAGCCTATGCGGTGGAGGCGGAGATGGCGCAAAAGCTGTCTGATGCCATCCTGCGCCGTACAGATCTCGGCACAGCGGAACAGCCAAAAATGGAAACACTGGCGCATTGCGCCGCGCTGATGGGCAAGATGCTTGACTGGAGCAAGGAGCAGCAGGAAGAAGAAATTGCTCGGTGCGCTGAGTTGTATCGACAAAAAGATTGCTGAAGATGAAGACAATCAGCTTGATGATGCAGGATAAAAAAACTGCGGTGACAACTGAATCACGACCATGAGGAATGGTCGGGAAGAGAGGATTCGAACCTCCGGCCCCAGCGTCCCGAACGCTGTGCTCTACCAGACTGAGCCACTTCCCGACTGCACTACTGCCGTCCCTGAAACGGGACGGCATTTATATACTCTGCTTTGTCTTTTTTGGCAAGAAAAAATCTGCTGAAATGTGCAAGCCGCAGGTTTCAGACGTTGACTGCTTCGGCCAGTTTGCTGCCCGCCTTGAATTTGGCCGAGGTCTTTGCTGCAATTTCAATGGGTTCGCCAGTACGCGGGTTTTTGGTCTGACGGGCGGCCCGTTTGACGGTAGAGAAGGTGCCAAAACCTACCAGCGTCACCTTGTCGCCTTTGGCCAATGACTGCGTGATGCTCACGAGCAAGCTGTTGAGGGCTTTTTCTGCTGCTGCCCGGCTGATGTCCGCCGCTTCCGCCATTGAGTCAACTAATTCTTTCTTGTTCATCTCTTTTTCCTCTCTTCTTTTTTGCGGGAAACTTAACGCATCTTCCGCTGGGAGCAGAAAAAACGCCTCTGTTCGACATCCGGCATTAAACCGGATAAAAATCTGCTTGTCAACGGCCATCAAGGTCAAAAACGATCTTTCCCGCCCCTTTGTTTTGCAGACGGATACAGACCAGCTGCCGCATCGCCGGAGCGCAGAATCGGTCCATGTCTTCCCGCTGGAGCTGGATGCAGACCAACTCCTCATCAAGCAGCCGCGCCCGGCAGCCGAAAAATCCCGCGTCTGCAAGCACCTGCTCCATTGCCGCGACCCGCGCCAGCCGTTCTGTGGTGATCGCCATGCCTGCTCGAATCCGAGTGGCAAGGCAGGATGAGGACGTCTGATTCCACGTGTGGAGCAGTAGCTCGCGGCTCAGTTCCCGAATTTCTGCCTTGCGCAGGCCGCAGTCAGCCAAGGGCGTTTGCACCGCCAGTTCAGCAATTGCTCGCAAACCAGGCCGTCCTGCTTCACCTTGCTGTAGATCGTCCGCATTGGTGCCGTCGAGCAGAAAAGAAGTACCCTCCTTGGCCAGCTCATCATGAAAGAGCTGACAGATGCGCCGTTTGCAGAAATAGCAGCGATTCGGCGGGTTGGAAACAAATTCCGGCCAGTTCAGCGGCTCTATGTCAATAATCCTGAGCCGTTCCGGCCACAAGGCCGCCAGTTCCTCGTGTGTTTGAAGGCAGGAACGGGCATGAAGGGCAAGAACGTTTTCCGGGCCCAGCGCATCTATAGCTGAACGCAGGAGGAAAGACGAATCGACCCCGCCAGAAAAAGCAATGCCGACCCGCCCAAAGCCCCGCAGAAGCCTGCGTAGCCTTTCGGCCTTACTCCTCCTCGCGGTCAAAGGAAAAATCCGCTGTCGGGAAATGATCCACCGGCTCGCCGAGATGGAATTTACCCTGCTGTATCCAGCTTTTCAGTGTTTCTGCGATCTTTCTCGCGCCAGTGAGCGAGGAGAGCGGCGAGGTCGGCACCTTCTTGCCCGCGACCTCGATTTCGCCGCTCCTGAGCTGGGCGTAGCTGACTTTACCGTAGGTGCGGGCCACGCCGTTGGTGTAGTCGTAGCCGTAATCCACCACGTGGGTAAAGATTTCTTCATCCGAAACCCCGGTGAAACGAGCCATCTCCTCGTTGAGGATCGGAATCGGCACGCCAAGTCCGACCGCCAGAGAGCAGCCGTAGCCTTGCAGGCTGACTCCGCGCAGCCATTCCGGCGACATTTTTTTCAAATCGCCCTGCACCATCATCGTGCCCGCAGCCCGCATGGGCACGCCGTTCTCGCTGCGCGGCGCAGCCGGGTTGTGCTGGGTGCCTTGGAAGGTCACGTAGCCCACGCCGCCACCGAGGAAAATGCGGGTGCCGATGCCAATAGTGCGGTAGAGCGGGTCATTGAGCAGCGGACTGAGCTGGCCTGCGCTGCAATAATTGGCGTTGCGGCAGCTGGGCTTGAGCGTGCCCATGTAGGTATAGACAATGCGGTCGGAGAAATTGACCGCGCAATTGTAGTTCTGATAGCCATTGCGCGGGTTGCAGAGCAGGGCGTAAGGCAGATCGGCCAAAGTGACTTCCTTGTGCATCTTGGTGTTGGCGTAGCAGTCGGTTGGGTAGGCTTTCACCTCCAGCAGCACCTTTTTGCCTGCCACCAAGTCTTCGATCACATGCCCGCCGCCATAGCGAAATTCGCCCGGATAAACCTGATTGAGCGGGTCAGTCTCGGTCGGCTCGGTCGCGCCGATGTAGGCATCCACTGCCGCCAACCCAGCGTAAGCAGGCACCTTATTGACCCAGACCCGCTGGCCTTTGATCGTAGGATTGGTCTGGCCGAAATTGAAGAACAGGCCGGACGAGCACATGACCGAGAAGGTTCCGGTGGTGACCACGTCAATCCGGCGGGCCGCCTCAACCGGGCCTTCATTCCTGACGATGTCCACCATCTCGTCCGCTGTGACCACAACCGCCTCGCCCGCCTTAATCCGGGCGTTGATTTCCGCATAGGTTTTGTTAACTTGGAATGCCTTGCTCTGTTTGTGACCGCTCATCTCTGTTTCCTCTTTTCTTGTTTTTGCTGATTTATTTTTTGCGCAATAAACCGGCAGCCGCCCGCTTTTTGCTTGCAGCCGCTGTCAGATGAGTTAGCATACGCAAACGATTCACTATACTTGAACCGGCAGCCGCCTGCCAGCCTAGTTTTCCGCATGGGCGGATTTTTCTGCTGGAGCATGAAAACGAAATCAAAGAGAGGAGCATGTCATGCCTACAACAGTGATTTTAGAAATTCCAGACTGGATGTGTCGGCCCTTGCAGCGCAAGGCTGACAGGAAAGGAAAAAGGATTGATCAAATTGTCATGGAATGGCTTGGCGATGCGGTGAAAAAGGAGGAGGACGACCCGCTCCTGCGGATGGCTGGCGCATTTTCTTCTGATGTTACGGATGTCGGAACAGCTCATGATTTCTATATAGGTGAAGAGCTGGGCAGGACACATGACTGAGATTTTTGCCGACACATCAGGTTGGGCAAATTATTTTGTCAGGTCTGAGCCATTTCATGCAGTAGCTGTGCAGCTCATGCGCCAGTGGCATCAAGAGGGAATCAAGGTTGTCACAACAAACTATGTTCTTGCCGAGCTTGTCGCTTTATTCTCAAGCCCGCTGAAGATACCACGTCAGCACCAAATTCAGGCAGTTGAAACAATCAGTTCATCCTGCTGGACAGAGGTAATTCATGTTGATCCTCTGCTGCACGGCAGAGCGTGGGATTTTTTGAAAAAGCATGATGACAAGATGTGGAGTTTGGTTGACTGCTCAAGTTTTGTTGTCATGCAAGAACGAGGCATAACGCAAGGGTTCACAACAGATCATCATTTTGAACAGGCTGGTTTTCTGCGGCTGCTGAAGGCTTAGTGCTTAAGTGCTTATTAAACATGGGTTTACAAGAAACAGCGATTCACCTTGACTGGCGGCAGCCTGCCAGCCGTTTTGTCGGGCGGATAGGATTTTCAGGATATATCGTTTTTTATTATCTTAGGAGTTACGCAGTTGAAATCTGAAATTCAATTATTACAGCACGTTGA
>DHWV01000109.1:0-7147 GCA_002413355.1 Desulfobulbaceae bacterium UBA5173
CCCTGCGCGGAGTGAAAAGCGGCAATCTCACCATGTCCAGCACGGGCGGCGATCTGCACTGAAAGGAGAAAGCGCATGGAATACAGAGCTGGTACCGTGGGAAGGATCATTGCTGTCCGCTTTGATCATGGCGAAGATTTCCTTGCGGGGCTGCGGGAAATTGTGTTGAAAGAACACATAGCCAGCGGCTGGTTTCAGATTGTCGGCGCGCTTGACCGGGCCGATGTGGTGACTGGCCCGAAAGAACCGGTTGTGCCGCCCGATCCTATCTGGCGGCAGGTGGACGCGGTCTGTGAAGTGGTCGGCAGCGGCTCGGTACATCTGGATAATGGCGAGCCAAAAATCCATCTGCACGCCGCGCTGGGCGATCACGGCGAAACCCTCACCGCTTGCGTCCGCCGCAACAGTCGGGTGTATCTGACCATCGAGTTGATTTTGTTTGAGCTGAACGGGCTTGGCGCGTCACGTCCATGGGATGAGCAGATCGGATTCAGCAAACTGCATTTTTCGTAGAAGAGCAATGGCCGATGCAATTCAATCTATAAGGGAGAAGACAACATGCTGCTGCAATATCACAGACAATATACCGAAAACGCTCTGAATCATATCCAGCTTGATGCCAAGGATAGGAGAGAAATACTCATTGGCTGCACAGCCAATGACCTCTGTGAGTTAACCAATGAAATGCAGACCGTGCTTGACAGCAAGGATGCTATCTATCATTCTTTTGGCAGCAAGCCAAGTCTTTTCCTCCCGCTTGCGCTCTTTCAGTCCCATTTCGGTGTTCTTGCTTCGCTCCACGCAATGGCCAAAAAAGAGCAGGAGCCGCCTGAGGTGACAAAAAAAGACATCAGTTCATGGTTTGAATTTCTGAATGGAGTTGCCTTGGGAACAATTCAAATCAACCCGACAGCAAGGATTTATGAAGACAATGTCTCCATTCGCAATTTGTTCTTCCGTTGCAGGAAGATTGAATATTGGCAGATTTTTGACAGCAAGAACATCGCAGAAATCAAAAAACGTGCTATTGGCATGATGTGTCATCTAATCGAGGACGCTTTCACATTCAGTCATTGCGAGCGCAACAGCAAAAATGAGATTGTCAAATTTTACTATTATCCTCTCCAAAATATGGAAAAACACAAGCAAGGCGACCATGCTCATGACAGCTTGGCGATAGAGCTGGCGAAACAGTGTCTCCTGTGCGTTGAAAATATCGCCAAAAATATTGCCTACGATCACGCTCCAATCCTTGTTTTGAGCAAAGATGCTCAAAAATCTGATGGAGGCAATTTTGCCTGAGATGTGACTTTAACCTGATGCCCATAGCTGCCTGAGCAGCATTGTTATATTTTTCCTGTTCATCTGCGCTGGTTTGTTTTATATCGTAGAGGCGGGACAGGGCGGAAGAGAGGCCGCCCTGTTGAGAGTGACACACAAGGGGGAGAGAGATGAACGTGCTGAGATGGGCTGACGTTGCTGAAAGAAGCAGCAACGTCGGCTGCTTGAAGAGTGTGCTGATGCAGCAGTGCGAAAAAGAGTCAGACGGCATCGCGTCCTGCTGACAATTCCATTTTTTCAACTGCATCAACATAGTTGCCATGATGATTGCCTGTCTCCGTCGGCGTATTGCGCCTGCGTTGTTTTTTGCGGTTTGCTGCTGGCCAGCTGCTGCCCATGCCAAAGTGCTCTTGGTTCCCAATCAATATCCGAGTCTCAGCGCGGCAATAGGTGCGGCTGCACCGGGCGACACAGTGCGCGCCGCCGCCGGAACATATTCTGAGAACGTTGTCCTTCGGCCTGGCGTGAGGCTGGAAGGCGGCTGGAACGCCAGTTTTTCCGAGCGCGACCCGGTCAACCATGCGGCTACCATTGACGGCAGCGCACGTGGCGGTTACGTGGTCTTTGCGGCGGAGAACGCGACAGTTGATGGTTTCACCATCACGGGCGGCAAGCCGCCGATGATGATGCCCAATCTTGATGTCGGGCCAGGCGTGTACTGCGCTTCGGCTGCTTCCTTCACTGTCAGCAACAATGTCATTGCGGGCAATCATGCCGCCGGAATCTATGCGCGGGACTGCAAAATCACCATCACCGGCAACATTCTCGCCCTCAACGGCAAGGCGGGCATTTTTCTGGAGGACGGTAGCGCAGGGGCAATCCGGGGTAATTTGATCACCCGCAACTCTTGGGCCGGCATCAACACCGGCGGCGAGCGGCCTTCCGCTGTGGAGATCGTCGGCAATGCCATCCACAGCAACAAGAAGGCAGGGGTCAATGTTGCCTTGGCCATTGGCCGGGTCGTCAATAACTTGATCCACAGTAACGGCGAGGCAGGCGTGCGCTGCGGCCAGACCGCAATGCAGATTGTTAACAATACCCTTGCCGACAACGGGCTGGCAGGAATATCCGTGGCTGAAGCCGCCGCAGGCGAACCGGCGCAGAGCGGCAAGGGGAACCAGCGCACGCAGCCGGAAATCAAAAACAACATCATCGCCAGCAACGGCGAGGCAGGCATCAAGTCCTTCGGCAGCGGTTACAGCTATAACCTACTGTATGCCAACAATCGGGCTGACGGCTTTCATCCTGATTATCTCTGGTATATCCGCCTTCAGTTTGGCGGTTATGAGGATCAGGCCAGTTTGGAAAAAAGCAAAAATTTTCTTGATGACCCACTCTTTGTCAATCAGGCCCAGCATGACTACCATCTGCGGCCCGGCTCGCCCGCCATTGATCACGGCGACACTGACCCGAAATTCAACGACAAACAGTTTGGCCCCTCGCTCGGTGCGGATGTCAACGACATGGGTGCGTATGGGGGACCAAGTGCCATAGCGGAGAACAGGCCGCCCAACCAGCCGCCCCAAGCGCAGATAGAGCCGCTCAAGGAGCCGGTTTATGCCGGGGACAAGGTGACGCTGAACGGCGCGGTTAGCCGTGATCCTAACGGCGATGAACTGAGCTGGCAGTGGAATCTGGCTGGCAGACCAGCGGGCAGCATGGCCGCACTTCTGCCGCAGAAGGACGGCACAGCATTGCTCACGGCGGACAAAGGCGGGCAGTATGCGGTGCAGCTTGCTGTCACTGACCGCTGGGGACTGCGGAGCGCGCCGGTCACGCTGACCGTCAGTGCTGACCCGGACAAACCGCCCACGGCCAAGATCAGCAAAGCAAACGATCCGGTCAGCGTCGGCCAGACGGTCAATCTCTCTGCGCATGACAAAAACAAGCAGAATGGCACTGACCTGAGCTATCTGTGGACAATTATCCGCAAGCCTGCGGCCAGTCAGACGATGCTGTCCGCACCGAATGCCGAGCGGGCCGCTTTTGTTGCAGATGCGCCCGGCTGCTACACTGTGCGTTTAAACGTCAGCAACGGCAAAAAATCCAGTGAGCCGGATACGGCTTTTTTCTGCACTAAGCAGAGCCAAACGCCGGGCAAGCGGTCAGTGCCGGATGAATATCCCACCATCCAGACGGCGATTGACACGGCAGATGACGGCGAGGATATCGTCATCCAAGGCGGCACGTACCGCGAAAATCTGGTCGTTGATAAGGCGGTCAACCTGATCGGCGTGGGCAATCCGGTGATCGACGGGGGCAGTAAAAAAGGTGACGAGGCAACGGTGCTGATCGTTTATCTCGACAGCAAAGCGACCGGCCGCGTGCAAGGCTTGACCGTCACCGGCGGCGGCGCGGGTCAGTTCGGACACGGCCTCCAGATCCTGAACTGCTCTCCTGAGATTGTGGGCAACCGCATCATCGGCAACAAGCATGTTGGTGTGGGCATTCATGGCCAGAAAAGCTTCACCGAGCACGCCACGATTCATGACAATGACATCTATGACAATGCTGTCGGCGTGAGCAACGGTCTTGGCGCGGGCGGCCAGATCTACAACAACACCATCCATAACAACAAAGTGACCGGCATCGGCGTGCGCGGCCTGGCCACGCCGATGTTGCGCAACAACTCTATCTACGGCAACTACATCGGCATCGGCATCCGCGAAGAGGCGTATCCGACTATTGAGAACAACGAGGTGCGCGACAACACGGTCGGTATTGCTGTCAATCCCGGCGATGCGGCCGCTGCGCTGGCGGCTCCGGGCAGCAGGCTGATCGTGCGCGGCAACACGGTCAGCGGCAACCGCCGTTCCGGCATCTTCATCTCTTCGATCAACCGGAGCGAGCTGTCTGTACAGGGCAACATGATCACGGGCAACAGCAGCGAGCAGAAGAAGGCAGCCCGAAGCGGCGGCATTGTCACCGGCTATCCGCATGAAGCACTGGCGAAAATTTTCATGGACGGCAACACGGTTAGCGGCAATGGCGGCAGAGACCTCCAGCTCTTCACCGAGCTGGGCGAATCAGCAGGCATGGTCGGCGGGTCTGCCGGGCGCAGGCCGTTTCAGATGAAATGAGCCGCAGGAAGCAATTTTTCTCCGCAAGTTTTCTTGACAAATGCCTCTGATTGCCGTATCTGATAGAAGAAGCTGCGGAGAAAACTTACATACAAGCAGCAGCGTATGAGGTATAATGTGCAGATACAAGAGCGGGCGGTTTGGCGTGTGGGCCTGACAGCCTGCCTTCAGCTTGGCGCAGAACAGGTTTGCGTTCAGGCGCGGCAGCGGACAAAGGGTTTCTCTTTGTCCATCGTTTTTTATTATGAGGAGGAGGTAGAAAAATGAGAGGCATGAAACTCGCGCTGGGAATAGCAGTCGCCGGTATCCTGATCGCTGGATCCGCATTCGCGCAGCAGCAGGTGGTGCAGCAGAATGGCGGATTTGACCAACAGGCCATGCAGGCAATTCTTGAGCTGCAGCGGAAGATGGTTGAGCAGAACTACCGCGCGATGCTGTTTAAGCCGCAGATGATGAGCAAATACATGCAGGAGCGCGCTTCGCAGAATTACATGCAAAGCTCGATTCAGCCGGAAATGCTGAAGAAGATGCGCGACCAAATCAAGCCGCTCCAGATGCAGATTATGGCGCAAAACGTAGGCGGCAGCGTGACCACCAATCAGCAGAAATAACTCGAAGAAAGGAGGAGACTGCAAATGAAGACGATAAAGAAAACAGCCATGGGCCTTGTTCTGGGAGCAGCGGCATTTGGTTGGGCAGTTTCGGCATCAGCAGCTGGGCCGGTTGATGACGGCAGCATGCAGATGATCAACGGAATGATCATGCAGATGCAGCAGAAGACAATGGGTGATCTGTATGTGAAGATGCCACCAAAAGATCAGATGCGCGGCCAGAAAATGCAGGAATTTTCCTCCAATCTGCAGCTGAAAAATATTATTCAGCCTGTGATGATGGAGAAAAATGTCAATATCCTGAAGCAGGGATTCATGCAGCAGATTATTGAGCGTCCGATTCCAGTGCCGGGTTCTTGAGCTGAATTCACAGATTGACATTGCCACGCCGGAGAAGCCTGTTGCTTTCCGGCGTTGCTGTTTCCGCAGCCGCACTTGACTTGCTGGCCTGCTGTGTGCTACGGTATTATGTGTGGCATATCTCTTCACAATGAGAAAAAGAGGGCGGAAATGAAAATGCTGAAAAAGATCGGCGCGAGACTGATGCCGGAAATAATTGCGACCGGTTTGCTTATCACGGCTGCGCCTGCGCACTCAGTTGATTTAAATCCAGAAATGCTACAGACCGTTGACGAGATGGTGCGGAAGATGCAGCAGGATACCATGCAGCAGCAGTATGCGGCCATGCCGGTTAAAAATGAGCTGCCTACGCAGATAATGAACAACATGTACAACAACATGTATCAGTACGCCTCCAGCAACTATCGGCAGGCCATTCAGCCGCAGATGGTGCAGGTCATTATCAGCCAGCTACGTCCTTGGAGTTTTCCTGACCAATTCAAGCAGCGGATGATGCCGGACATCGTCGCTCAAATGAGCAGTCAGATTAAGGGGCCTCAGCTCCAGCAGATGCAGGAAGGCATCATGGATGCTTCCTTTCCGGCCGCCATGTTGCCGATGGAGAGCAATCAAAGCGGGAGTGCGGCTAAATAAGCGGCAGCACCGCAGTCTGATTGTTAACGAAGAGCCGTACACCACAGTGTGCGGCTCTTCGTTTTTTACAGCGAAAAAGGTTCAAGAAATACTATGCCGCATTTTACCTGGCAATAGAAACAAAAACAACATGCTGTGCGGAAGTGTAAGACTCAGAGGTCGGCAAGGGGAGAGGCTGATGAAAAAAATTGTACAATACTCTTAAAATGCTTGCAAAGCAAAGCATAAAACGCTATGTTTTGTCAACTATGAGTTGCCCTGAATGTATCAGGATGCAACTGAAGCGGAGCTGACGTAACGTGTTGTGATGTATCCGTCCGCAGGGTGTGGACGGTTTTTCAACAGAGGAGGAGAAAAAATGAAAAAGGTAGCAATCGGATTCACCTTGGGCATTGCATTGGCAATAGCAGGCTCGGCTATGGCGCAGATGAGCAACCCGGCATCAAGCATGGCTAACGGCATTGCCGCCAGCATGGCCAGCGGCATGATGCAAGGTGTCAACCAGCAGGTCAGCGGCAACGTTAAAATGGATGCCCTGTTCTCTACCGACGCAGACCAGACGGCGCAATCCTCTCAGGCAAGCGTGCTGGACATCCGGCAGATGATTGAGCAGGCTGTGCAGAACATGCCCCAGCAGCAGCGTGACTCTTTGGCCCAGCAACTGACTCAGCAAAATCTGGGCTTAATGCCGCAGGCGGCCGCCGCCAAGATCAGAGATCAAGTGCGCGGAACCATCCTGATGGACCGCTACAAGAACATTTCCGCTATGGCTCCGAACCTGTACCGGAGCAACATCCAGCCACAGATGGTGCAGACCATCATCAGCAACATCAAACCATGGGAGCTGCCGAACCGCTTCAAGAGCAAGATGATGCCGATGATCGTTGGGCAAGTCAGCAACCAGATCAAGACCCCGCAGATTGGTTATATGCAGGAAGGCATCGGTGACAGCACATTCCCGAACGTGCCTGGAATGCCTGGTGTTGGCGCAGTCAGTGGCAAGATCAAACAGCAGCAAATGCAGTTCATGCAGGATGGCATGAAATAAATTACCCCGCCCCTTGGGGCGGGGTATCGTACAAATGATTTTAAAGATGCGTCGCAAGCGACGGGGTATTAGAC
>DHWV01000109.1:7403-14851 GCA_002413355.1 Desulfobulbaceae bacterium UBA5173
TATTAGACCCGCAGCTTCGCAATAAGGATTAACCACTCCGGCAGAAAATGTGCCGGATGCGGATGATGAAGAAAGCCGGATGATGCGAATCGAGCATCCCGGCTTTTGTTTTTTTGCAGTGATGTCACTTCAGCGTCAATTTTTTCTTAAAAATTACTTCATGTAATTCTTCATTATTTAGCACAGCCGCAACTTCCTCAATAGTATTTGGGGAGAAAAAAATCTTACTTGTATTTTTAATTTCATCGAGTTTCTCTACCCAGAGAAAATGACGATATTGCGCTTGCACTGTTCCATCAGGTGGATTTTTAATAATAAAATTATCTTTACTCACCCATCCTAAATGATGAATAACGGCCTTTAGCTGAAGGTTTGTAAATTTATATTTGACTATTTCTTTCGCCTTATCTTGTAATGTGTCGAGAGAAATATGCTCTCTGTCGTTGTACAACTCGCCAACTATCTTGTAGATAGGCTTGCCTTCGTTATCTGTGATTTTTCCAATCTCTCCTGCACTTATAGCATTCAAGATAATATTAAAAATACCGTGTTCAGTCTTTTCAATTTCTATGCTGCTTTCGGATAGCCTTCTATCTTTGCTGTTAAATCCATATATTTTATTTTCCAGAGGATTTAAAATGAGAATTTCTCTTGGGTTTATATCTACTATTTCCGGGAGTAAATTTGACCATATCTCCATAAACTCCTTGCTTTTTTCATTAGATTTTATCTGTATAAACCGATTAAATTCAGAAGTGTCGCTATTTGCTTGTTCAGTTTTCCCAGAAGCCCTGTAATAGATAGCCCCTTTTGTTATTTTATAATCTATAGAATCATTTACAGGTACAAGAATCTGATTATTTTTTTGTATTAACAAATAATAAAATTTTCTAGTACCAATCTTAAACGATTGTAAATCTATGGAGATCCCTGTCTTTACAATTTTTGTAAATTGCTGACTGACACCATTCAAATCTATTTTTTTCAAAAGATTCATATCTTTGCCCTGCAATCCGATATCTTCATGAATTCCAGTCTCTTTGTTTTCTTTAATCCCAATTAAAATAACTCCGCCATCAGCATTAGAGAATGCTAGTATATCTTTTGCAAAATTTTTTAAAAATATTTCTATGCAATTATCGCTTGTGTTTCCATCGTTACGATTCAGTTCCTTTTTGTAGTCAATCAAATTATTTTCTTTAGGGTAACTGCCGTTATTTTTGATGTTATCAATAACGCCTGATACATACACCTGTAACTCTTTTATGTCCATAATAAGATTATAGTTTTTTTTTGCAGTCGAAGCAAAAAAATACAACCTCTTGCTTCGACTTGTTCTAATCATCTAATTATCTCTTGATAATCCGTCCGCAGGAAATTATGCAGCAGCACTAATCCGGCCTTCGTCATGATAGACTCAGGATGAAACTGCACGCCTTCCACGGCCAAAGTTTTGTGGCGCAGGCCCATCAATTCGCCCTGATCAGTGTGGCAGGTGGCTTCGAGGCAATCCGGCAAAGTGCTTTCTTCCACCACCAAGGAGTGGTAGCGCATCCCCTCAAAAGGATTTGGCAAACCGGTGAACACGCCTTTGCCGTCATGGAACATCGGGCTGGTTTTGCCGTGCATGACCCGGCCAGCGCGGAGCACCTTGCCGCCGAACGCCTCGCCAATAGACTGATGGCCGAGGCAGACACCGAGGATGGGAATTTTGCCGCTGAAATGCTGAATCGCCGCCACTGAAATACCCGCTTCCTTGGGCGTGCAGGGGCCGGGCGAGATCAGCAGGCGGTCGGGCCGCATGGCCGCAATTTCCTCCACCGTGATCTTGTCGTTGCGGAAGACCCGGATTTCCGGCGGCTGCCAGCCCTGCGGCGCATCTGGCGGCGCAGCGGCCAAGGTTTGGACAATGTTGAACGTGAATGAGTCGTAGTTATCGATAATGACGATCACGGCAGCAGCCCCTGTTCGGCGAGTTCGACAGCCCGGCGCAGGGCGCGGGCCTTGTTGACGGTTTCCTCGAATTCCTTTTCCGGCACCGAGTCGGCAACAATGCCTGCTCCGGCCTGAATCCAAAGCGCATTGCCCTGCATGACAAAGGTGCGGATGGCGATGCAGAAGTCCATGTTGCCGGAAAAGCCGAAATAGCCGACCGCGCCCGCATAGGGGCCGCGCCGGTCTGGCTCCAGCTCGTCAATGATCTTCATCGCCTGAATCTTCGGTGCACCGCTGACTGTGCCTGCCGGGAAGCAGGCCGCCAGCACGTCAAACTGGTCTCTGCCCGGAGCCAGCCTGCCGTGCACGCCGGAAACGATGTGCATGACGTGGCTGTACTGCTCGACCACCATCAAATCGCGCACCTCGACCGTGCCCTGCTCCGCCACCCGGCCTGTGTCGTTGCGGCCCAGATCAACCAGCATCAGATGCTCGGCCCGCTCCTTGGGATCAGCCAGCAACTCTGCTGCCAACACCTTGTCCTCCTCGGCATTCGCGCCGCGTTTGCGGGTGCCGGCAATCGGGCGCAGCTCAACTTCGCCGTCTTCCAAGCGCACTAAAATTTCCGGCGAAGAGCCGATCAGGCAAAGCTCGTCCAAGCGGAGATAAAAGAGATAGGGGCTGGGATTGACGTGGCGCAGCGAGCGGTAGAGCAGGAAGGGGTCGAGCGTGGTGGTGGTCTGAAACCGCTGCGAGAGCACCACCTGAATGATGTCGCCAGCGGCAATGTTTTCCTTGGCCCGCTCGATCATCCGGCAGAATGTCGGCTCGTCCATGTTGGAGCGGAACTCGTGCTCGTGCGGTGCGAAGCCTGCCGAGGCAAAGGCGGATTCCGGCAGCGGCTGCCGTAGCTGGGCAATCACCGCCTCAATCCGAGCGCAGCCGTCCGCGTGCAACGCCACCGCATCTTTGCCTGCGTGCGGGACGACATTGCAGACCACGGTCAGCTTCTGGCTGATCGAATCGTGAATCAGCACCAGGCGCGGGACAATGAAGGAGGAATCGGGGATGTCCTGCGGCGCGTGGCGATCAGGGATATCCTCGATGAAGCGGATCATGTCGTAGCCGAGGAAGCCGACCAAGCCGCCGTAGAAACGCGGTAGGCCCGGCGCGGTACTGGCCTTGAAGGCGGCAAGCAGCTCGCGCAGCTCGGTAAGCGGGTTGACATCCGCCCGTGTTTCCGTGGTTCCGCCGCAGCGGGTCAGCGTGACCTGCCCGCCTTTTGATTGAAAAGTCAGCAGCGGATCAAGGCCGATGAAGGAATAGCGGCCCCATTTCTCGCCGCCTTCCATGGATTCAAACAAAAAGGCGTGCTGCTCTTTGCCCGCAATCTTGGCAAAGATGGTCAGCGGCGTGTCCAAGTCGGCAATCACCGTGCGGTGGAGCGGCACCAGTCCGGCCTGCGCCAGCATTGCCGCAAATGCGTCCTGCTCAGGAAAATACATGGCTGCTGTCCTGCTAAAAAAGAAAAAGCCACAGAAGCCTACGCTTCCGTGGCTGACTGCCCGTCCTCAACCAGAGCGTGGCCGGTTCAGACGGCGGCCAGCATCTTGTTAACCCGCTTGGTCAGCCGGGAAATTTTCCGGGAAGCGGTGTTCCGATGGATGGTGCCTTTGCTGGCAATCTTTTGGATGACAGGCATGGCCTTCTTCAGCGCCGCCATAGCTGCATCGCCTGCACCTGCGGCCACTGCGTCGTCCACGTGGCGGATAGCGGTGTGCATCCTTGATTTATTCGAGCGATTGCGAAGACGGCGCACTTTGGACTGCCTGTCCCGTTTTTGTGCTGAAGCATGATTTGCCATGAAAGCTCCTTGCTGCGATCCTGAAAAAGATGAGTATTGTTCAAATGAAATGACAATATATAGCTGACCGGCCCGCGCTTGTCAACAGGCAAGCACATTGAATCCGCGAAAAACAGCAGGCAGCGCACTCAATCTGTTCTTTTTCGCAATCGCGCCTGCATGCTCAGTCTCTTCCGGCAAGGCAGTCGCCTTTGGTGGTCACGGTCACGCCCGCTTCGCTGAACTCAACATGATCAGCCACTGCGCAGCCAGTGTTGGCAGCGGCAGCGCAGCCCATTGACTCACCCACATCTAGTGCATCCTGCTGACAGCTAATTGCAGCAACGTGATCATCTGTGACCCGAACGTTGGTCAGCTTGACACTGCCGGTGTTGGTGATTTTGTAAGCAGAAGCAGCCTCGTCAGCTGTGCTGATGGCGATGCCCGACTTGCCTTTCGCAGCTTTCGGCGAGTTGCTACAGGTTATGAGTTCCTCTGCCGAGACCAAGCCGGACACAAACAAGGCGCAGCCCAGCAGCAACGGGGCGGCGATGATGCGCAATTGCAGTTTCTTCATAGTTGTTCTCCTAATAAAAAAGACACGCCGCCTGGCAGCTTATCTCAGGATTTGTTGTGCCAGCGGTCTGCTGAGATATTTCTCCTTATATCTTAGGTGAAAAAGGCTTCTTTGTCAACCATGAAGTTTAAAAATTTTTACCTGTTCAAAAAATTAGCTTGTCGTGTACGTAAAGCAACGATCCGCTGCAAAACCGATGGATGGGAATAGTTGACCATGACGTTAAGTGGATGCGGAGTCAGATTGGAAAAATTGTGAATACTGAGCTTTTTCAGGCTGCTGATCAAATCAGCAGCTTTGCCGTCCGCAGCAGCCCACGCATCGGCTTGGTATTCGTTGCGGCGGGAAAAAAAATTGAATAGCAGAGCGAGCAGCAGCTCTGCCGGGGCATAAAGAAAACTAAAAAAGACTAAAGAGGCGTAAATAGAAACATGCTCCATGCCGAACGCAGCGAAGAGCTGGGGATTGTTGAGCAGAAGGGAGAGCAGGTACAGCACTAGGCCGGTGTGCAGTACCGAAGCGGCTGTCATTTTTAGCAAATGGCGATGTTTAAAATGGCCCATTTCATGCGCCAGCACCGCCACGATCTCGCCAATGGTCAATTTGCTGAGCAGCGTGTCGAAAAAAACAATCCGGCGGAAGCGGCCAAAACCGGTGAAAAAAGCATTCAGCTTGGCTGAACGCTTGGAGCCATCCATCGTGTAAATGCCTTGCACCGCGAAATGCTGCGCCTGAGCGTAATCGCTCACAGCCTGCCGCAGTTCTCCCTCTTCCAGCGGTTTGAATTTGTTAAAGAGCGGCATGAGCAGCACTGGGGCAAAAAACTGGAGCAGCAGCGTGAAGAGCGTCACTGCGCCCCAGCACCAGAGCCACGCAGCGTGGCTTGCCGTTTCAAAGAACCAGAAAATGGCTGCCAGCAGCGGGCCACCAAGCAGTGCGGCCAGCGCAATACCTTTGAGCAGATCGAGAACAAAGGTCTTTGGCGTTGTAGTGTTGAAACCGAAGCGTTCTTCCAAGACAAAAGTGAAATACACAGCGCAGGGTAGGCTGAACAGACTGGAAAGCAGCATCAGGCCGCCGGTGAAGAGCAGTCCTGTGCCAATATTGCCCAACCCGGCACTACGGGCGGTCACATCGAGCCAATTGAAACCACCGGAGAGCAGGAAGGCAAGGGTAGCCGCCAGCATGACGGCATCCTTCACTTGGCTGAAACGCAGCTTCGCCTTGGTGTAGTCCTGCGACCGGTGGTATTGTTCTTCATCATAAACATCGCAGAATTCGGGAGGCAGCTCAGGTTGGAGCGCACGCAGCTCCAGCACGGCAATGATGAGATTGAGCAGCCATGCGCCAAGCAGGGCGGTCAGAATGAAGAGGAGATAAGAATTCATAATCCCGGCAGGTTGGCCTTGCGGATAGGCCAGCGGCAGGCCAATCCTGTTTGACTTCTGGTCTGGCGCATTATACAGTGGAGAATGAAGGGACTCAACCACGCAGCCTATTTTCTCCTGCCTGCTTTCCTGCCTTCGACTTCCTTGCTATGAAAAAAACACTTGCATCTGATCTCAAGCATCTCCGCTGCTGGTGCATGACCGCCTTTGTCTTCTGGACGTTCTTGCTCAACGGATCGTTCTGGTTGTTTGTGCAGAACGAACGGAAAAGTATTAAGTTTATCGGCAAGGAAATCGGCCTTGCCGCCATTTCCAAAGACCATATTTACCGGGCATGGAACGCCCAGCAAGGCGGTGTCTATGTGCGGGTCAGCAAGACAGCCGCGCCCAATCCGTACTTGAGCAAGCTGCCGGACAGAGATTTGGTCACGAAGGATGGACAGAATCTCACCTTGATCAATCCAGCTTACATGACCCGCCAAGTGCATGAGCTTGAGCTGGAGATGTACGGTGTTTTCACCGGGCATATCACAAGCCTGCATGTGGTCCGGCCTGAAAACAAGCCTGACGAATGGGAAAAAAAGGCACTGCTCCAATTTGAACAGGGCAAAAAAGAATTTTCGGAACTCATCACGCAAGACGGTAAGCCGGTCATGCGGGTGATGACTCCGACTGTCGTCCAGCAATCCTGCCTCAAGTGTCATGTGGAGCAAGGAGATAAAGTAGGCGATATCCGGGGCGGAATCAGCGCGATTGTCCAAATGGAAAGCACGGTCAACCTATATAAAAAACAGTTTAAGGACAGCTTGCTGTATCATCTGCTGATCTACTTCATCGGCGTGACCGGTCAGGTGGTTTTTTATCTCCAGAGCAGCAAATTGCGACATAAGCGGGAGACTGTCGAACAGGAGCTGTCTGTGCAAGAACAATATCTCCGGGAAATTGTTGATAACATTTCTAACGGTATCGCCGTGTACGAGACGGAGGACGGAGAGAATTTCCGGGTCAAGCGGATCAATCCAGCCGGAATGCGGATCGCCAAGATCGACGGACAGATTGACCCGGCGGGCAAAAAGCCTGCCGAGGTCTTTCCCGGTTTTGCCGAGACCAATCTGGAGGAAGTCTTCCGGCGGGTGGCGAAAAACGGCAGCCCCGAACATCTTTCGATTTCAGGCTGCATTAAGAAAAAAGATGGCGGTAGTGATTCGCCCTGCTTGGAATACTATGTCTATAAGCTGCCCACCGGCGAGATCGTCACAGTCTATGAGGATGTGACCTCGCGCAAAAAGGCTCGGGAACTACTGATCCGCAAGACTGAGGAATGGGAGAGCACCTTTGACGCGATCCCGGACATCATCACCTTGCAGGACAAAGAGATGCGGATCATCCGGGCCAATCAAGCCACTTTTGAATTCTTCCGCCTGCCGCCGGACAAGCTGCTCGGCAGAACCTGCCACAGCCTTTTCCGGGGTTCGGACCAGCCCTGCGAGACCTGTCCAGGCCTACGGGCAATCGGCGATCTGAAAAAACACTGCGGCTCCATTGAGCATAAGGCCATCGACCGCTTCTTCAGTGTCTGCGCCGCGCCGGTGCTGAACTCCGAGGGCGAGTTTCTCTATTTTGTCTATATCGCCCACGATGTCACGGACAAAAAAAAGCTGGAGGACGAGCTGATTCAAGCGCAGAAAATGGAAGCCATCGGCAC
>DHWV01000109.1:15140-27969 GCA_002413355.1 Desulfobulbaceae bacterium UBA5173
TTCAACAACATCCTCGCCGCCATCCTCGGCTACACCGAGTTAGCCCGGATAGAGTTGCCGGAGGGAAGCAACGCGTGGAGCGATTTGGAACAAGTAATCATTGCGGGTAACCGGGCCACTGAGCTGGTCAAGCAGATCCTCACCTTCAGCCGCAAAAGCGAGCATCAGAAGAAGCCGCTGCGGATCTATCTGCTGGTCAAGGAGGCGGTGAAAATGCTGCGCTCCTCTCTGCCCTCGACTATTGAAATGCGGGCCGACATCGACGAGAACAGCGGGCTGGTGCTGGCTGATCCGACCAATATCCACCAAATTGTCTTCAACCTCTGCACCAACGCCGCTCATGCCATCGGCGGCAGGCAAGGGCGGATGGAGATTATCCTCCGTCAGGCTGAGCTGACGCGGGATGATCTTGCAGAACGGCCCTGTCTTGCTCCGGGCCAGTTCATTATTTTGACCGTGCGGGATAACGGCTGCGGCATGAACGAAACGACAATGGCCCGCATCTTCGACCCCTACTTCACCACCAAGGAACAGGGCGCAGGCACCGGCCTTGGGCTGGCGGTCACGCACGGCGTGGTGAAGGACTGCGGCGGCTTCATTGAAGTCGAAAGTGAGCTGGGTAAGGGATCAGCCTTTCATGTTTATTTGCCGACGCTACCCGACGAAAGCGCGGAAGCTCCAGTGGCTGACAGAAGCTGTTCGCTGCCGACCGGCACGGAACGGATTCTCTTTGTTGATGACGAGCCGTCGATTGTTCATATCAGCCAGGAGATCTTGAGCACTCTTGGCTATACGGTTGCTGCCGAGGTAGAGAGTTTGGCCGCGCTGGAGTTGTTCAAAGCCGCGCCGGATACCTTTGACCTGCTGATCACTGACCAGACCATGCCAGGCCTGACTGGCAGCGAGCTGACTAAGGCAGTGCTGGCACTCCGGCCTGAGCTGCCGGTGATTCTCTGCACCGGCTATACCGCAGCCGTGTCGGAAAAGGATGCGCTGGCCATCGGTGTGCGCCGCTACGCGATCAAGCCGCTCAACACCGCCAAGCTGGCCACGCTGGTCAGAGAAGTGCTGGACGAGAAGATCTGAAGCAAGGCGTTCATTGACAGACACGCCCCGACAAATTTGCGCCGGAGGATCAGCAGCGCAGACAGCAGCCGTGTTCTGAGGCCATAAGCGGGCAGCTCTGGGTAGTCTGCGCCGGAGCATCGCCTAAGTCCTTCAGCTTGGCCTCAACAAAGGCTATCGTTCGCTGGCTCAGTTGTTTCGCCACGCCAATGTGCAGTTCCGGCAGAATGGCCTGCTCGATCTCTTCCCGCTTGAACTGACCTTGCAGTTCAGGGCGTTCCAGCAAGATGTCCAGCACCGGCCTGTTGACCGCCACCGACTCCATCGCCGCCTGATAGACCAAGGCATGGGCGTTTTCCTTGCCGAGCTTCGTGCCGATAAAGAACATCAGGGCCTCACTGGAGATCAGCGGCGCGGCCCGCAGCACGTTCTCGCGGACCCGCTCCTCCTGCACGGTCATGCCGGTGAGGATGTGCTGCATCATTGCCAGTAGG
The DNA here is from genome assembly GCA_002413355.1 of Desulfobulbaceae bacterium UBA5173. Taxonomy (GTDB): domain Bacteria; phylum Desulfobacterota; class Desulfobulbia; order Desulfobulbales; family Desulfobulbaceae; genus Electronema. The sequence goes on from DHWV01000109.1 coordinate 16,700, forward strand.
CCGCAGGTATAGAGCGAGGCATCCGTGAGCGCGACCCATTCCAAGCGCACTGAGCGGTAGTCGCGCTCATGCTCACAAAGCAGGCCGTCATAGCCGAGCATGGCCTGCGCTTTCACTAACTTGGCCAGCACCACAACCTGTTCGCACAGCTCCGGGTTACGCTTGTGCGGCATGGTGCTGCTGCCAATCTTACCCATGTGGAACGGCTCTGCCATCTCTGCCGTTTCATTGCGGGCAAGACAGCGGATTTCATCGGCAATGCGGGCGAGCGAACCGCAGATCAGGGCTAATACAGAGAGGTATTCGGCAAAGCGGTCACGGGAAGCGTGCCAAGCCACGTTCGGCGCAGCCAGGCCCAGCCGGGCGGAGAAGTCGGCGAGCAGCGGCAGGGCTTGGTCACCGAAGGCATCCATCGTGCCAACCCCGCCGAAGAGCTGGCTAACCAGTACCCGCTGCTTCATCGCCAGCAGCCGCTCATAGTTGCGCCACGTTTCGTCCAGCCAGCCAGCCATCTTCAGGCCCATCGTGGTGGGCAGGGCGTGCTGACAGTGGGTGCGGCCTATAGTCACCAAGTCTTGGTACTGTTGCGTGCGCTGAATGAGCAGGTCGAGGATGCGGCGCAGGTCGCGCTCAACAATGGCGATGATGTCGCGCAACTCAAGGGATTGCGCGGTGTCTTGGATATCTTGGGTGGTGGCACCGAAATGAATGAACTGGCCCGCATCCTTTGAACAGGCAGTACGCAGGGCGGCCAGCAGCGGCATCAGGGAATGATTGGTCAGCTTGAGACCGGCCCGTATCTGTTCCATATCGAACAGGCGAATCTGCGCGTTCTGCTCGATGTTTGCTGCCGCTGCCGCAGGGATGATGTGCAGCCCAGCCATCGCTTGAGCAAGGGCGGTTTCCACATCTAACCAACGCTGGTAGCGGCGGATATCGCAGAAGACTTGGCGGGCTTCAGGGGTGGTGTAACCGCCGGAGTAGAAGCTGGAGTCAGTAATATGGCTGTTGGGGGTGCAGGTGGTGATCATAACGGCGGTTGTCCTTAAGGAAAGCTGAATCAAAACGGCTGCGTTCTGTGCAGCGTAAGGTGATGCGGCCTGTTTGTCAAGGAGTTTGCCGCCGCTGAACCGGGGTGAGGCATGGGGCAAAAAAAGAAAGCCCGACCTGGAATGCCGGGCTGGAGACGTGCCGCCAACAGTTCCGGGTTACCGGGAGCAGGCGTAGGTCATTGTCTTGACCTCTGTTGACCAGTAGGACGGCAGGCTATCCCACGGATCATCAGCATCCTTGTTGATGAAGGTGTCATTGGTGATGTAGAGCAGGCCAGCATTTCTGCTGCGCGAGAGGTTGACGGCATCAGTCATCTGCCTGATATCTATCGCATCATGCACCAGATGCGTGAGCTTTGCTGCCGGATAATTGAGCAGCCACGCAGGAGGTGTCCAGGTTTTATACACCGCGTAGCTGTCTTCAAACACTACAGTCGTGTCTGCCAGTCTTACGTATCCTTCCGCCGGAACAACACCCGGATTCAACATGACAAAACCGCCTTTGCCTCCTCTGATATAACTGGCCAGCACTCTATAATAGCTGAGATAGAGTGGGTCAGGACTTGTCTCATCAAGGAAAATGCCGTCCACGCTGTACCATGCTTTGTACGCGTTGATTTCACTCTTGACCTCCAACGCAGGCCGTGCACCGTAACTGGTGTGGACATAGCCCAGCACCTTGATGCCTGCCGCCTGCGCTGCTGTCACCTTGACAGCGTAATCCATATCTTTGCTGGCTCCCGGCCCAGAGTCTGGATTCATGATCAGCACAGCTGTTCTCGGTGCTGCGCCAATGGCTGCCGCCCACAAGGGGCCGGGAGGAAAATACGCGGGCACGGCAATTCCTTGGCACAGCCCGGCAGCTTCCGCCTGCGGTGTGAAACCTGAGAAAGCCAGTACCGCAGCCCAGACAACTACTATAAGTGAATGCAATTTCATGGCATCATCTCCCGTAAGTTATTCCTGCGCCCATGCAGTGCATGAGATCTAAAAGCGGCCACCGGCAGGCACCGCTCCTGCTTGCCCTTCTCTTTAGTAAAGCACCACCTCGTGGTGCTTGTCAAGACCTTTCAGGCTGAGCCAACGAGTTGTCTCGCCGACACAATGCGGGCAGCAGAATGGAACGTGAAGAGCTACGGGACGGAGGGATGCATCAGCACTGCTTTCAGAGGCGGAATGCGCCGCTGAAAGCAGTGCTGGAGATAGACAGTCTATTGCATCTGCACAGACTTTTTGGCCACGGAGAAACGCTGGTCGTTCACCCCGTCTTTGGGGATGCCGAATCCTTCAATCGCTTTGGGCGGGAAGAGCAGATAGATCAGCTCCGCTTCCACCTCGCTGATCTCCGGGCTGTAGAGCGGATAACGCAAGGTGCGGGTCTCGCCTGTTTTAAGCCGGGTGTCAAAGGCCATCGCCTCTGCCTCCCACGAGGGCACGCCAACCTTGTCGCCCGCTTTAAAGGCCTTAAAGAATACGGCCTGCTTGTCCTCCTTCAGCGGATCTGCCTTGAAGTTTTCCCAGATCACTGCGCCGCTCTTGTTTTTGGCCCGCACCTTGACAAAAGCCATCCGCATTGGGTTGGTAGAGGGGAAGGTGTGCTCTGTCGTGTTTTTCACCGCGATGGAGACAACGCGCTCTTTGCCTGTGCTTTCCACCTTCAGCTCCAGAGCCGCCGCCTTGCGCAGCATGTCCGCATCGTGGCCGCCCGGAAAGCGGTGAGAAATATGGGTCTTGGCCTCTGAGCCTGCTGCTGGGGCACCTTCAGCCTTCTCCATGTGGCAGCGGACGCAGTTGCCTTTGCCTTCTTCGGTCATCACGCAGATCGGCACTTCATGCGGATTAACGTACTGGCTGTGGCAGCCCATGCAGATCTGGCCGTCTGCAAAAAGCGGCGACTGACCTGTCTTGTGCGCGGCCTTGGGATTGGTCGGCCGACTGGTCTTGTATGCGCCGTCCTTGTTCAGCGTGTACTGGTCAAAGCTCTTGCCGTGGGTTACTGCTTCGATGCGGTGACAGAAGGAACAGCCCACGCCTTCTGTCTGGCTTGCGTTGCTGCTGTCCGGCGCGGCCTCACCGCTCATCAGGGCTTTCATGTTGTCGGCCATTGGCGCATGGCAGGCGGCGCAGTGATATGTCGGCTTTTTACCCTGCGCGGTCATGGCCTTGCTGAAGGCCTGGTGCATGGCGTTGTGGGCGGAATCCTTATGCACAGAGGACTTGGCATGAAACGACTCCTGCCATTCCTTGACAATCTGCGGATGACAGGCGGCGCATTGCTCGGATTGCTGCAACGGCTCCGCACCTTGGGGCAGCTCATGGGCATGTGCTGAGGACAGGCCGCAGAGCAGCGCGGCAACGGCAGGCAGGATGAATTGTGGCTTCATAGTGGCGGTCTCCTTGACGGAAAAGTGGCTGATTCTGCTGCACAGCTAAGAATGAACATTCTACTGCCAACGGGCTGAAGAGCAACAGAAAAAGTAACGGCCCGCGCAGCCTTTGGAGAACATGCCTGCCGCAGCTCTTCGGTGGAGGAAACATGACCGGACGGAGCCACGCCGAGCTTCATCATGCTGTGCAGTTAATGCCTGCTTTCCCGCGCTTCTTGATGTCAAGGATCGGCGTGCCGTCAATGATGTCAAGACCAGACACCTTGATCCGTCTGCCGTCAACGGCCAGCACCTTCAGCTCGGAAACCGCGATAGGGTTGGGCCGCATCGGGCTGCGGGTGGCAAACACCCCGTGCAGGCCGCGTGATACGTCACCGCGCGGATAGACTTGAAGGGTGCTGCGTCCGGCAAGGTGGAGCCAGAACAAGACCAGAATAGTTTCTCCGGCGGCGATGCCGAGCAGGCCGTCTTGGTATTCGGGATAAATCTCCAGCGTGCCGGTGCGGTCCGACTCGTCATAGAAGGGCGGCGCGTCCTCCGGGCGGAGGATGTCGCCATGAACGATGCCGATGAAGCGCAGGTCAGGCTGCTGCATGGGAACTCCGTGCTGTTCAAATGGTGGTCAATGCGCTGCTGTCCGGCAGCAGTGTATGCCTTGCGGCGCAGGCTGTCAAGAATTCCGCCGCGAGGCTGGCTGGTAGAAAACCGTCTTGACAAATCCCGCCGCCGCAGTATCGTGCTGGGAAAAGGCGCGGAACGTTTTCCTTGCCGGGTTGGCACCATTCCACAGCCGAAATCTGCCCAATTCATTCCAGCGCATGAAGATCGTTCACCGCATCTGCCTCTCGGACCTGATCAACATCAGCATGCTGGTAGTGATCGGTCTATTCGCCATGCACTCCTTTGACGAGCTGCTGGCCAAGTTCCGCTTCACCGCCATTGCTGACGGCCTCAACGCCGCCTTCTTGGAGATGCGCATTGCTGAGAAGAACTACTTGCTTTATGGCGACAAAGCGGCCTTGAACTCCATCAGCACCCGGATTGCCGAGACCATTCCAACCCTGGAAGGCGAGCGTGGGCAAATAGAGCAGGTGACGGGCGGCAGCGACTATAACCGCTTGGTACAGTTGCTCGCTGACTACCGCAGCGATGTCCTTGCCCTGATGGGTGGCCACGGCAACGAGCAGCAGGTGCGCGAGTCTGGCCACGCCCTGCGCACCTTCTCCGAGAACCTCACCCGGATGGAACGCGACAAGGTGGCTGGGATCATCGAACACTCTAAGGCCGTGCTGCGGCACTCCTTCTGGGCAGTGCTCTTCTTCGCCTTCCTCTTCACCCAGTGGAATGCCCGCAGTATCCGCCGTTCGCTGCGGCAGGTCGAGCAACTAACCCGCTCTATTGCCAAGGGCGACTTCTCTCCTATTACCGAGAAGCCTTCGGCAGATGAACTGGGGGCCGTTGTGCAGGCGATCAGCACTATGTCTGAGGAGCTGAACCGGCGCGAGGAGGAGATTGTCCGCTCGAAGCGGCTGGCTTCCATTGGCGTGCTCGTCGCGGGCGTGGCGCATGAGCTGAACAACCCGCTCAACAACATCTCGATGATTGCCCAGACCTTCCTTGAGCTGCATGACAAGCTCGGCAGCGAGCAGCAGCTCGAGTTCATGACCCAAGTTAACGAGGAGACGGAGCGGCTGCGGGTAACAATCAGCAACCTGCTCGATTTCTCCAAGCCCAAGGACAAGGAGGTTGAGCCGCACGACCTCAACGAGGTGATGCAGAAGTGCCTCGGCCTGGTGCAGAACCTGCTCACCATCGGCAACATCAAAACCAAGCTGGCTCTGGCCGATGACCTGCCGGAACTCTGCCTTGACGAGCACCAGATTCAGCAGGTCTTAGTCAACATGCTGATCAACGCCATTCAGGCTATGCCGCCGGGCGGCATCCTCAGCGTCGGCACCCGTGTTCTGCCTGCGCAGCACGCGGCAGAGATCGAGATCAGCGACACGGGCAAGGGTATTCCACCGGAGCTGATCAACCATATCTTTGATCCCTTCTTCACCACCAAAGACGAGGGCGGCACCGGGCTTGGCCTCTGGGTGAGCTACGGGATCATCAAAAACCACGGCGGGGAGATTCACGTCAAGAGCACGGTGAACCAAGGCACGACCTTCACCGTCACCCTGCCGACCAACTTGGAGAAATGCAGCTATGCAGCATAGTATCATGATCATTGATGACGAGCGGATTGTGGGCGACATGGCCAAGCTCTCGCTCAGTCAGGAAGGCTATGACGTGGAAACGTTTCTCGATGGTGAGACCGCCCTGAAGCGGCTGCAAGAGAAGCCCTTTCAGGTCGTGGTCACGGACTTGAAGATGAAAGGCGTGGACGGTCTGGAGGTGTTGCGCACGGTGAAGCAGCTCTACCCGCAGACCGTGGTGATCATGATCACCGCCTTTGCCAACCTTGACGTGGCGATTGAGGCACTGCGCGACGACGTGTTCGACTTCTTCCCCAAGCCGGTGAAGATCAAAGATCTCAAGGCTTCCATCCGGCGGGCCTTGGAGGGCGGCGGGAAAGCATCGCAGTGATAAGCAGCCAGCCTCCACCGCCCGCGCGGTATGCTTTGCCGGGCACTTCCTTTCATACTTCCAGCAGATAAGGAGCACAGCATGGATCCGATCACAGGAGCTTTACTGGCAGGAGCGGCAGCCGCTGCTGCGAACGAAACCGCGAAAGCCGTTGTCAAGGATGCCTATGAAGGCTTGAAGGCCAAGGTGAAGCAGTGGTTTGCGGAGCGCAAGAGGCCGGACGGCGAGATGGCCTTAGCCATGATTGAGGAAGAGCCGGAGGCATGGAAGGACGCATTGGCTGCCAGCCTGAAGAAGAGTGGCGCGGCAGGCAGCGAAGCCCTTGTCCAGTCGGCGCAGGAGCTGCTTCATGCCTTACAGGAGAGTGCCGCCGGAAGGCAGGCGATTGCCAAGTATCAGGTGGATGCGCGGGGGGCGCAGATTGGCGTGATGGGCGACAACACCACCGTGAAAGACGGCATTCGTTTCGGTAATCCAAGATAGCCGCAGCCCATACAGGAATCATCCTCAAAGCAATCTGGAGGGTACCCCATCAGACACGTTAGTGGGTACCCTCTAACTTTCCTGCAAGATACCTTCTGCAATCCCGCCTGCCGTGCTGTCTGTGCAAAAAAATGCTTGCTGGTTGCCGAATGGAATTTAATAGTTGCACTGACTTCCCGGCTGGGGATAGTATTAGCCTTGATCGTCCTTGTCAATTCAGAACTGTTCTATCTTGTCCGCGCAACCAACAACGCAACGAGGTCATGTATGAAGCAGCCGGAAACCGCCTACTGGGTCGCCTCCATGCTGGGCACAAAAAAAGGCGTGTCCGACTTGAACATCACAGTGGGTAAAGGTCTCCAAGTGGAGATTGACGGTGCGCTCACGCCGGTGCCGGTAGAGCCGCCGATAGAGGAGCTGACCCCTTTTCAGACCGAAGTCTTCGCCCTCAACCTGATTCACGGCAACCAGCGTCTGCTCAAGGATTTGGTCGAGAAAGGCTCCTGCGACCTCTCCTACACCCTGGAGGGCAAGGCCCGCTTCCGCGTCAACGTCTTCACCCAGAAAAGCTGTTACTCCTCAGTTCTGCGGAAACTGGAGACCAAGATTCCGTCGATCAAGGACTTCGGCTTCCCTGACTGCTTCTACAAGATGGCCAAGGAACGGAACGGCCTGATCCTCTTCACCGGCGGCACCGGCACCGGCAAAACCACCTCGCTGGCCTCCATCCTCAATGAGATCAACGAGACCCGTGCTGTCCATCTCGTCACGCTCGAAGACCCGATTGAGTACGTTCATCCGCATAAGAAGGCTACCTTTAATCAGCGCGAGCAGGGTGACGACTTCGACACCTTTGCCAACGGCCTACGGGCTGCGCTCCGCCAAGCACCCAAGGTAATTCTGGTCGGAGAAATCCGCGACCGCGAGACGCTGGAGATTGCCCTCACCGCCGCCGAGACAGGCCACGTGGTGTTCTCCTCCATGCACACCATTGACGCAGGCCAGACCATCAACAGAGTCATCGGCATGTTTGAGCATGACGAGCAGGCGCAGATTCGGGTGCGGCTGTCCGACACCATCCGCTGGGTGGTTAGCCAGCGTCTGCTGCCTAAAGTCGGCGGAGGCCGGGCGGCGGCGTTGGAAATACTCCACACCAGCCTGCGCATCAAAGACCTGATTCTCAACGGCGAGGATGCGGCGGCAAACAAGACGTTCTATGATGTCCTCACCGAAGGCTCGACCTTGGACATGCACACCTTTGATCAGCATGTTCTTCAGCTCTTTGAGCAAGGACTGATCACGGACGAGGTGGCGATGACCTACTGCTCTAACCGCAGCGTAATCAAGCGGGGCATGGACACCATCAAATCGAACAAAGGGGAGAGCACCTCCAGCATCATCGGACTGGCGATGGACAGGCAGGAAGAGGAAAAATAACACAGAGGGGACACCATGGACACTAATCTTGCTCAATGGCGGCAAAAGTTCAGCAGCACCGCTGGTCAGATCACGTTGGCTTCAGTCAATGCGTTTTTGCGGGAAGCCGCCCGTGACGGCGTGCTGAGTGCCGCCGAAAAGGCGTTACTGGCCGAGTTTTCCGGCCGCTTTGAGCCACAGGCGCAGGCACTGCACCGGAGTGTGGTCGGCATCAGCAATAGCCAGCAGACTGAACCACTGACCGCTCTGCCGGTCTTTGCCAGCATTGCCGCAGGACAGTCGGTGCTCAAGCAAGGGGATCGGGGGCCAGCGGTGCGCAAGCTCCAAGAAGTGCTGATCCGACTGGATTTCGGCCACTGGACTCCCACTGATCTGTTCGGCACCATGACTGCTGCCGCGTTGAAGGAATTTCAAAGCCACTATAACGCCAGCTTTTCCGGCACGCTGCCGGTCAACAGCGTGCTGGACATATCCACCTTGGCAGCGTTGGAAAAAATGCTGAACAGCGTGGGACGTATTCGGCCCGGCGGCGCAGATCAGGCTGATGTCATCATTGATTTGCGACGGCAGCGAGCTTATGTGTATGCTGCTCTTGTGAATAAGGATGATTTGGCGGGGCTGGTCGAGGAACTGAAAGCCGAAGGGGTACGGGTACCCACAGTGTATAAAAATATTGTCGCTAAGGCAGCCCCGAACGGACAGCTCATTGATGATTTTGAAGCCTATCCAGTGATCAGCGAGCATCAGCTTGGTCTGCAAGATAGCGACCGCCAAACCCGCATGTATGTCTCATTCCCTGTGGGCAGCGGCAAGGCGAGCGGCAGTGGCTACCTCACGCCCACTGGAACTTTTGTCATCGGCGAACGGCTGATCAACCGCGAGGCCAGCAAATGGGACGTACCGTCCGGTTTCAACCGTGATCCCCGCAATCCTTTTGGCCCGCGTTTTCTCCGCCTCAACCGGGTTGTCGCTGGCGGCGGATCAACACCTACAGCCTACGGCTTGCACGGCACCACCTCAACGGCCACGTGGATGAATGACCCTGACGGTGCCCGCGCTGTCAGCCACGGCTGCGTGCGTCTGCCCAATGATGTGATCGTCAGATTGGACAGATATCTCCAGCCCAAAGCAGTGGTCAAAATCGTCAACGGCCTTGAAGAGGGCGGCAGCGTCGCCTGACCTGTCCTGCCCTGTCACTCATTTTTCTGCCGAAAAAGCTATGATCAGCAACTGCCCCCACTGCCAAGGCGCGCTCAAGTTCAGCCCCGCCCAGCAGGCCAAAATAGATCAAGCCCTTAACAACCTCAAGCCGGGCCAGCGGCTGCCGCTCAAGTGTCCGCACTGCGCCAAGCCGATGAACTTGGACGCAGCCGGGAACACGGAAGGTGCTGCAAAGGCTGCTCCGGCCGCAAGTGCTGCGGCGGCTGCGCCTAAGGCCCCAGAACCTGCGGCGGAAGTGGTCAAACCGCCGCCGCCGCCCAACATGGACTGGCTGAAGAGTAAGAAAAATGAGGACATGCAGTTTGATGACCACTCCAGGGATGTGCCCATGGCCTTGGTGCTGCACGGCGACGACAACATGCAGCATCTGATCAAGTCCGCGATGGAGGCACTAGGCTATCAGGCCGCAGCAGTCAATTCGCCGGAAGAGGCCATCCATGAGACCATGTCAATCAGCTACGCCTGCGTTGTCTATCACACCGGATTCGAGCCAGGTGGGCTGAAGAACTCAACGTTCCACAACTATATGCGCAAGATGCCGATGTCACGGCGGCGCTACACCTTCTATATTCTGATCGGGCCGGAGTTCATCAGCCTCTACGACATCCAAGCACTGGCCAATAGTGCCAATTTGGTCGTGGCCGAGAAGGATATGAGAGACTTTCAGCCTATCCTCCACAAGGCCATTCCCTATTACGAGCAGCTCTTCGGCCCGCTGCTGGAGGAGCTGGCCAATTACGGCAAAAAGTAGGCTGCTCAGGAAAAAAAAGCTCTTCATGCAGGAAGAGGTTGTTTTGCAGGGACATCTCTGGTAAAAGCCTTGATTAGCGTTTATCGCCGCTGCTCACAGGGGGTAGCGGAAAACATCAACTGGTTATACAGACTGCCGTCGGCGCGGCCCGCCCGGCAGAGGAACGGCACACCCATGACTGACAAGGGAATTCGGCCCGCAGCAGCGGAAGAAAGTGACATGGAAGACATCAGCTTCGCTGAACTCTTCGAGCAGGAAGACAACAACACGGTGATCAGCGTCCAGGAAGTCGTCATGGGCACAGTCGTCGGAGTCAACGCCGACGCAGTGCTGATCGACGTGGGCGACAAGGCGGAAAGCTACATCCAGATCGGAGAGTTCCGCACCGACGATCCGAACCGAGTGATCAAGGTTGGCGATCAGTTTGAAGTCTTCATTGAGAAACGGAAGGAGGAGGGCGGCCTGCTGCTTTCCCGCGAAAAGGCCATCGCCATCAAAGTCTGGGAGGAGATCGCCAGAATCCAGGAGGAAGAGGGCACCATTCAGGGCCGGATCGACAGCCGGGTCAAGGGCGGTATGTCCGTCGATATCGGTGTTCCTGCCTTCCTGCCCTACTCGCAGATCGACCTCCGTCCGGTCAAGGACATGGACGAGCTGATCGGCCAGAGCTTTGAGTTCAAAATTCTCAAGTTCAACCGCAAGCGTAACAACGTGGTCATCTCCCGCCGGGCTATCCTCGAAGAGCAGCGGGCCAAGCTGCGCGAGCAAATGCGGGCCACCCTCAAAGAGGGTCAGAATGTGGTCGGCGCGATCACCAACATCACCGACTATGGTCTGTTCATTGATCTCGGTGGTATGGACGGCCTTTGCCACATCACCGACCTGTCGTGGGGCCGGGTTTCGCATCCCTCCAAGCTCTACAACGTGGGCGAGGAGATCGAGGTCAAAGTCCTCAAGTACGATCAGGATTCCGACCGCGTTTCCCTGGGCGTGAAGCAGCTCCGCCAAGATCCGTGGGAGACCGTGCCGCAGAAGTACTCAGCAGGCACCAAGGTGGTTGGCAAGGTCGTTTCGATCACCGATTACGGTGCCTTTGTCGAGCTGGAAGAAGGCGTTGAGGGCTTGGTACACATCTCTGAGATGAGCTGGTCCAAGAAGCCGCGTCATCCATCCCGGATCGTCAGCGTCGGCTCGGAGATCGAGGTGCAGGTGCTGAAAGTTGAAGCCGAGACCAAGCGTATCTCCCTCGGCATGAAGCAGCTTCAACCCAATCCGTGGGATGTGGTCGAGGAAAGCTATCCCATCGGCGCGATCATCGAAGGCAAGATCAAGAACATCACCGACTTCGGC
>DHWV01000020.1:0-5944 GCA_002413355.1 Desulfobulbaceae bacterium UBA5173
CAGTGACAAGCTCGATGATGATCTTCTGAAAAAGCACAGTGTTGACCTGATCGCACCACATCGCAGCAACCGGACAAAGCCAAAAACTCAGGATGGCCGAAAGCTGAGGCGATATAAACGCCGCTGGAAAATCGAACGGCTTTTTGCTTGGCGGCAAAACTTCAGAAGGCTGGTTGTCCGGCATCTTGGCAATTTCTTAGCTTTTCTGCAACGTGCTTGTTCAGTTATTTTGCTTCAATTTATTTTGAGATAGCTTCTTCTCTGACCAGCCGTTTCTTTTGCTTCTTTGAAAATCAAGCCTGCTTCACCCGACGTTCCTTTCCCGCGCAGAACTGCTTGCACTCGTTCAACTGCATAGTGTATAATGGCGAGTCACCACTTTGTGGTAACTTTCGCACCTTTTTTGTTCCGCAGATACAACTAAAAAACACCACCTGCAAAGGCATGGAGGCACATAATGCCGACAATGACCGATGAACAAGTGCGGGCGCATCTGACGCACGAAGAAGATCTTTCCCTGCTCCATGAGGTCAGCATGAAGACCGCAGGGGTTTCGCGGCTGGAGATGTGCATCCAGTGCGGCAGCTGCGGCGGCTCCTGTCCGTCAGGGATGGACATGGACCACACGCCGCGCATGGTGTTCGCCATGCTGCGGGCAGGAATGCGCGACGAGGTGCTGCAAAGCAACACGCCGTGGGTTTGCGTTTCCTGCTATCACTGCGTGGTGCGCTGCCCACAGAACGTGCATATCACCGACGTGATGTACACCCTCAAGGCAATGGCCATCCGCGAAAAGAAATACCGTGATGTCGCTGCGCCGGAGTTTGCAGAGACCTTTGTCGAGATGGTGGAGAAATATGGCCGCAGCTATGAGTTCGGCCTGGCAACGCGGCACTATCTGAAGCACGCGCCGCTGCGCATGGTGGGCATGGCGGCAATGGGTCTGGGGATGCTCAGGAAAGGCCGCATGAGCATGAAGCCGCGAACGATCAAAGGGATGGATCAGCTCACGGCAATTCTGAATAAAGCCAAGGAAATGGAGCTGACCTGATGAGTGCTTACACGTTCTATCCAGGCTGCGCAATGGAGAGCAACGCCAAGGCGTATTACACCTCGCTGATGGCAGTTGCCAAGCCGCTGGGTATCAACCTTGAGGAAATTGAGGATTGGAACTGCTGCGGTGCGACCGAGTATGTGGGCATGAACCTGATTCCTGCCTACTCGCTGATTGCCCGCAATCTGGCTTTGGCTGCCAAGATGGGCAACAAGACTGTGCTCTCGCCTTGCTCGGCTTGCTACCTCAACTTGGCCAAAGCAGATCATTACATGACCGAGCGTCCAGCACTGGGCGAGAAGGTCAACGAGGCCTTGGCCGCAGGCGGCTTGCACTATCAGCCCGGTTCGTTGGACATCCGCCATCTGCTGGATGTACTCATCAACGACATTGGCTTGGACAACTTGAAAGCAAAGGTGGTCAGGCCGCTCAAAGGCTTGCGCGTGGCCCCTTACATGGGCTGCATGGTGCCACGGCCCGACTATAACAACCGCTGGTCAGACGCGGAGCATCCGGTGGAATTGGTGGAGGTGCTTCAGGCTATCGGTGCAGAGGTGGTGGACTTCCCCGGCGCAGCCACCTGCTGCGGCGGTCACATGACCCAGATTGGGCCAGAGACGGCCTTTGAGCTGATTCGCCGCCTGATCTCTTCTGCGGAACGCTCGCAGGCAGACATCATGGTCACGGTCTGCCCAATGTGCCAAGTGAACGTGGATGCCTATCAAGGCGAGACCAACCGACACTTTGGCACCAACTATCAGATGCCTATCGTCTTCTTCACCCAATTGGTCGGCCTCGCATTGGGCTTTCCGCCGGACAAGTTGGGCTTTGGCACCGAGATCACCAGCACCGAGAAGGCCTTGGCCCGGATTGGCGTGGACATCCCCAAGCCCACTGAGGATACGCCGCATAAGCAGGCAGGTCTGCCCATGCCGTCCTGCCTGCGGAAGAATGCCAAAGGCAAGGTTCAACATGCAGAGAAGGAGGCAGCATGAGCACAAACAACGGCAAACCGAAAGTCGGAGTCTATGTCTGCCATTGCGGCACAAACATCGCTCATACGGTGGATGTGGAGCAGGTGCGTGACTGGGCAGCACAAGCCTTGGGCGCAGAGGGCGTGGTCATTGCCCGCGACTACAAATTTATGTGCTCCAGCCCTGGCCAAGAGCTGATCGAAAAGGATATCAAGGAACTGGGCTTGGAGCGGGTGGTGGTTGCCGCCTGCTCGCCACATCTGCATGAGATGACCTTCCGCAATGCCAGCAAACGGGCCGGACTGAATCCTTATCTCACCGAATTAGCTTCGATCCGCGAGCAGGTCTCGTGGGTGCATACGGATAAAGGCTTGGCTACAGAAAAGGCTAAGGCGGTGGTGGCTGGTGCCGTAGAGCGGGTGGTCAAGAATGAGCCGTTAGACGAAATCAAGGTACCGATTCATCCGGCCACGCTGGTGGTGGGTGGCGGTATAACCGGTATTCAAGCGGCCTTGGAGATCGCCAACGCGGGCTACAAAGTGTATTTGGTTGAGCGGGAGCCGTCTATCGGCGGGCACATGGCCCAATTCGATAAGACCTTCCCCACCTTGGACTGCGCGGCCTGCATCCTCACTCCGCGCATGTTTGAAACCGGGATGCATCCGAACATCGAGCTGCTGACCTGGAGCGAAGTCACCCAGGTGGCTGGCTACGTGGGCAACTTCACGGTGACGATCAAGAAGAAGCCGCGCTATCTCAAAGAAGAGCTGTGTACCGGCTGCCGCATCTGCGTGGAGAAATGCCCCAAAAAGGTGATTGACCATGTCTATGAGGCTGGTATAGGCTACCGCAAAGCAATCTACACCAGCTCGGCCCAGGCTGTGCCCAAGTTTCCAGTGATTGATACCGCCAACTGCAACTTCTTCCAGAAAGGCACTTGCAAGGTCTGCGAGAAATCCTGCCCAACCAACGCCATAGATTACGAGCAGAAAGAGCAGTTCCTCAAAGTGGATGTGGGCAACATCATCTTGGCCACAGGCTACGATCTCTTTGATGCCCGCCGGGTGAGCAATTACGGCTACGGTCGCCTGGCCAACGTCTTCACCAGCATTGAGTTTGAACGGATGTGCAATGCGGCTGGCCCGACTTCCGGCAAGATCGTTTTGCGCGATGGTCAGACCACACCGAAAACCGTGGGCATCATCCACTGTGTCGGCTCCCGCGACCGCAACTACAACAACTACTGCTCCAGCATCTGCTGTATGCAGAGCCTCAAGTTTGCCCATTTGGTCAAAGAGCGCACGGGCGCGACAGTCTATGACTTCTATATCGACATGCGCACGCCGATGAAGTCCTATGACGAGTTCTATCAGCGGGTGCTGGAGGAAGGCACCTTGTTCGTGCGCGGCAAGGTGGCGCAGGTCAGTGATGCCGCCCGCAATGCGCAGGAAGAGGGCAAGTTGATCATTCAGGTGGAGGACACCTTAGTCGGCAAGCAGCGGCGTATCCCTGTGGACATGGTCATCCTCTCCACCGGGATGCAGCCCCGCCACGATGCCAAAGAGGTGGGTAAACTCTTTGGCATTGGCTGCTCCAGCGATGGCTGGTTTACTGAGAAGCACGCCAAGCTCGATCCGGTTGCAACCATGACCGAGGGCGTGCTGATTGCCGGAACCGCTGCCGGGCCAAAGGACATTCCAGCTTCTGTAGCTCAAGGCAGTGCCGCCGCCGCCCGTGTGCTCAATCTGATCATGCGCCACGAGGTCACCTTAGAGCCGATCAAGGCGATAATCAAGCAGTGGCAATGTTCCGGCTGTCGTATCTGCAACGGCCTTTGCCCGTTCAACGCCATTTCTTTCAGAGCAGAGCGCAGGGTCAGCGAGATCAACCCAGCCCTTTGTCAAGGCTGCGGCACCTGTGTGGCCGCCTGTCCAGCAGGAGCCATCAGCGGCAGCGGCTTCAGCAACGACCAAATTCTCGCCCAGATTGACGGCCTGCTCATGGATGTCAATCCCGTCAGCGCATAAAGGAGGCAGACATGAGCGAACATTTTGAACCGGTTATCATCGGCTTCACCTGCAACTGGTGCTCGTACCGGGCCGCTGACTTAGCTGGCACTGCCCGGCTGAAATACGCCCCCAATGTCCGCTTGGTGCGCCTGATGTGCTCTGGCCGCCTTGACCCGACTTTTGTCATGAAAGCCTTGTCGGACGGCGCGGATGGTGTGCTGATCACCGGCTGTCATCCCGGCGAATGCCATTACGTTGAACAAAATTACAAGACCCTGCGCCGGTATCTGCTCCTACGCCGACTGCTTCAAGGTATGGGCATAGCCCCAGAACGGGTCAAGCTCGTCTGGGCCAGTGCCGCAGAGGGCGCGAAGCTGGCCAATGAGATCAACAGCTTTGTTGAGGAAGTCCGTGCTCTCGGCCCGCTGGGCTGGCCGCAGAAGCTCGCTGGCAATGTCAAGGAAGTGGAGGTGGCAGCATGAGCAAACCGAAATTTGCAATGTACTGGTCCGGCTCCTGCGGCGGCTGCGAAATTGCCGTCATCAATATTCATGAAAAGATTCTGGATGTTGATGCCAATTTCGAGGTTGCCTTCTGGCCCGTGGCCGTGGATGCCAAAGTCAAGGATGTAGAGGCACTGGCTGACGGCGACATCCTGCTCACCCTTTGGAATGGTTCCATCCGCAACGAAGAGAACGAGCACATGGCCCACCTGCTGCGGCGGAAATCGAAGCTGTTGGTGGCTTTCGGCTCCTGCGCCACTGAGGGCTGTGTGCCCGGCTTGGCCAATCTGTCCCCGCTTTCCGAGATCATCGATACAGCCTATACAACCCTGACCACGGATAACCCGAACAATATCCGCCCGCAGCACGTCACCAAGGTGCCAGAAGGCGAGATCAGCATTCCGGTGCTGAAAGATCGGGTTTATACCTTGGCCCAAGTGGTGGATGTGGATTATTTCATGCCCGGCTGCCCGCCGGAGAGCCATCAGATTGCGGCGGTGATTGATCTGGTCATCCAAGTGCTACAAGGCAAGGCAGAACTGCCGCCTAAGGGCGCAGTGATCGGGGCAGGCAGCTCCACGGTCTGTGAGGACTGCCCGCGCAAGCGCAATGTCAAAAGCATCAAGGCGTTCCATCGCATCCAAGAGATTGCCCCGCTTGACCCTGAGTTGTGCATTTTGGAACAGGGCATTCCTTGCAACGGCCCAGCCACCCGCAGTGGCTGTAATGCCCGCTGTCCGCGTGTTGGCGCACAGTGCATCGGCTGTTACGGCCCTGCCGAGGGCGTGGTGGATTATGGAGCGCGATTGCTGACCGCCTTTGCCTCAGTGATTGATGCAAACGAGCCGGAGGAAATCGAGCGCATTCTCGATGGCATCCCTGATCCGGCTGGACAATTCTACCGCTTCAACCTGGCTGATTCGCTCTTCCGGGCGGGTGCGCCAGCATTCAAGAATTAGGAGACAGGCATGGAACGTATCACGATTGATCCCATCACCCGCCTGGAAGGACATGGCAAGATCGACATCTTCTTAGACGCGAACGGCGATGTCGCCAACTCCTATTTCCAGATTCCTGAGCTGCGCGGCTTTGAACGTTTCTGCGTGGGCCGCCCGGTGGAGGATATGCCCCTGCTGACCAACCGCATCTGCGGTGTCTGCCCTGAGGCGCACCACATGGCCAGTGCCAAGGCCGGAGATGCTGTGTATCAAGTTGACCCGCCGCGCCCGGCCAAGCTCCTGCGCGAGCTGCTCTACATGGCCTTTTACTGCACCGACCACACCACCCATTTCTACGCCTTGGGCGGGCCAGACTTTATTGTCGGGCCGGACGCGCCTGTGTCCGAGCGCAACATCCTCGGCGTGATCCGCAAAGTGGGCTTGGAGATCGGCGGCAAGGTCATCC
>DHWV01000020.1:6204-13909 GCA_002413355.1 Desulfobulbaceae bacterium UBA5173
TCATCCAGATGCGCAAGTACGGCCATCAGGTGGTGGAGATGATCGGTGGCCGCAAGGTGCATCCGGCCACAGCCATTCCCGGTGGCGTGACGAAAATCCTCAGCGAGGCGGAGCGCAAGGAAATTGAGGTCATGGGCCGCTGGGCGATTGATTTCGCTCTGTTCAGCCTGCAAGCCTTCCACGATATTGTCTTGGCCAACAAGACCTATCTCGACCTGATCGTTGGTGACATCTACTGCCACAAGACTTACTACATGGGCTTAGTGGATGCGAACAACAAGGTCAATTTCTATGACGGCAAGGTGCGGGTGGTGGATCCCGACGGTAAGGAGTTCTGCAAGTACGAGCCAAAGGACTACATGAAGCATGTAGCCGAGCATGTCGAGCCGTGGACGTATTTGAAGTTCCCGTATCTCAAGAATGTGGGCTGGAAGGGCTTTGTGGACGGCAAGGACAGCGGCGTGTATATGGCGACCCCGCTTTCCCGTCTCAATGCTGCCGACGGCATGGCCACGCCGCTGGCGCAGGAGCAGTATGAAAAGATGTACGCCACGTTGGGCGGCAAACCAGTGCATCAGCGGCTGGCCATTCACTGGGCGCGGCTGATCGAGCTGCTCTATGCTGCTGAACGCTGGGTGGAGCTGGTCACTGACAAGGACATCACCTCGCCGAATGTCCATCGCAAACCGACCGCTGTTCCCACTGAAGGCGTGGGCATTGTCGAGGCACCGCGCGGCACGCTCACCCACCATTATTGGACGGATGAGAAGGGCTTGCTCACCAGGGTTAACCTGATTGTGGGCACCACCAACAACTACGCGCCGATCCAGATGAGCACCAAGAAAGCGGCCCAGCATTTGATCAAAGGCGGCAAGGTCAGCGAAGGGCTGCTCAATATGGTGGAGATGGCCTTCCGTGCCTATGACCCTTGCTTTGGCTGCGCCACCCATTCGCTGCCCGGCCAGATGCCGCTGGAAGTGCGCCTGCACAACCAGCACGGCGAGCTGGTGGATGTGATCAAGCAGTTTGTGGCATAAGCAGCACGCGCAGGCTGGGGCGGGCGAGTGCTTGCCTTGGCCTGCGCGTTGTTCCCTCCTTGAAATTCTTTCCTTTTGTAAGGTTCCCTGTTGACTGAGGCAATTCCAGTGCTTACCTTCGCTGAATAACAACCTGCATCAAGCAGGAAAACGTCAAACCAAAAAGGAGCATGAGATGGGAAAAGCATACTTAGCACCAGATGGAACCTATGTCGGAGCACCTCCGCAGCTCGCACCGAATGGAAAGTACGTGGGAGGTAAACCCACTCTCGCTCCTGATGGAACGTATGTTGGAGGAAAGCCTCGTTTTACCCCAGCTGGCACGTATGTAGGTGGAAAACCTTACTTAGCCCCAAATGGAAAATACGTAGGTGGCAAACCAATATTCGCACCGAATGGAACCTATGTTGGTGATGGTTCTGAAAGTTAACCCTTAAATAAGAGCAGTAGTGCAGGTTGGGACAATCTTGCATCCTCTTTTCACCGGTGTCCATTCACGCTGCACACTGGTTATGTCACAGCCTGCACACCAGTGTGCAGCCGTTCTCCTCATTGGTGATCTCGCGCTCTACACACTAGTGATGTCCGTCTCTCGACACTGGTGTTGAAATTTCCTGCACACTGGTACTGTCAGGCATTATATCGATATTACTTCTGTTTCTATTGACCGCACGCCCATGACTACCAGCATTCCCCAGCGCACCCTTATCGTTGGTCTTGGCAATCCCATCCTTGGCGATGACGGCGTGGGCTGGCGCATTGCCGAGGAAGTCAGCCGCAGCAGCGGCATTCCTCTTGGCGACGCGCCCCTGCATCCGTCCCGCCGCGAGCCAGTCACCATCGAACGCTACTCACTGGCAGGCCTGAGCCTGATGGAGCGGCTGATTGGCTATGACCGCGTCATTCTCATTGATGCCCTCAACACCGGCCTGCGCCCGCAGGGAACAGTGGTCTGCTTCACCTTGGCCGAAATGGACGACCTGACCTGCGGCCACAGCGCGTCGGCGCATGATGTCTCCCTCAAACAGGCCCTCAAACTGGGCCGGAGCATGGGCGAGCCGCTGCCTGATGACGCGCAGGTGCATGTGGTCGCAGTGGAGGCGCAGCATGTGTATGATTTCAAAGAAGACCTCAGCCCGGCGATTGCGGCGGCAGTGCCGCTGGCTGTGCAGAAGGTACTTGACCTGATTGGCTGGCCGAAGTAAGCCATGCACGAGCTTTCTGTCACCCAGAGCATCTTGGACATTGCCCTGAAACACGCTGGCAGCAGAACGGTGAAGCAGGTGAATCTGGTGATAGGCCAGTTCTCTTCCATTGTGGACGACTCGGTGCAGTTTTATTGGGACATCATTGCCAAAGGCAGCTTGGCCGAAGGCGCGCAGCTGCGCTTCGAGCGCATCCTCGGTGAGATGACCTGCTCCGCCTGTGGCCAAGTCTTTCATCCCGGCAAGGAAACCTTCGCCTGTCCGTCCTGCGCCAGCAGCGCGGTGCGGGTGAGCAAAGGCCGCGAATTCTATATGGACAGCATTGACGTTGAATAACTGATTGGAGAGCAGCTATGTGCAGCAGCGCAGCCCCGACGCGGGTGCAGGTTGTCGAGAGAATACTGTCCGCCAATGACACCATCGCCGCCAGCAACCGCCATCTGCTGGATCATGCGGGCGTGTACGGCATCAACATTATGGCCTCGCCCGGCGCAGGCAAGACCAGCGTCATCCTCAAGACTCTGGAGGCATTGCAAGGTCGCCTGCGCTTCGGGGTGATTGAAGGTGATTTGGCCTCGTCCATTGACACTGACAAAGCGCGGGCCGCTGGTTTGCCTGCGGTGCAGATCAACACGGGCGGCGAATGCCACTTGGATGCGGTGATGCTGGCCAATGCCCTGCCGTCTCTGCCGCTGCATGACTTGGACTTGGTGCTGGTGGAGAACGTCGGCAACTTGGTCTGCCCGGCCAATTTTCAGCTCGGCACGCACCTGAACGTGCTGATTGCCTCTATCCCAGAAGGCGATGACAAGCCCTACAAATATCCCGGCATGTACATGGGAATGCAGGCTCTGATCATCAACAAGACAGACCTGCTGCCCTATGTGCCGTTCATGATGGACTATTTCCGCCAAGGTGTGGAAATCCTTAATCCCGGCATAGCCGTGTTCCCCGTCTCCTGTATGACTGGCGAAGGCATGGATGCTTGGGCTAACTGGCTGGTGGAGAAGGTGCGGGGGAATAGTGGGTAATGAACATTGGGTACGCTGTGCTTTCCCTAGCTTGTGTTGCTGGTCAAGCTGGCCTATGTTGGAAAAACAAATTGACATGTCCCTCGTTGTGGTGCTTTAGTGATAAAAGAACTACTTATTATCTAAGCCAAAGAAGGAGCTGTGTCATGAAAAAACATACGTTATTGAGTTGCGCTCTTGCGGTGCTACTCTCTGGATGTGGGGCGTTGCATAAGTCTATTCAGCTGTCACACAAAGAAGAGGCGCATGTTATATCTATAAACAGAAACGGGGAGATCAAACCTTCAGGAGGTACTGTTCCAGAGATTATAGCTGGCATAGAACAATTCGCGCAGGAGCGGAAGGATGCTAAACAGGAAGCTGAAGTGCTGTTCTTTGTTCATGGCGGTTTGAATACAGAAGGTGGAGCAATGGAACGGGCCAGGTGGCAGATTCCTTTAATAAAGGAACAAGGTAAATATCCTGTTTTTGTTCTCTGGGAATCTGGTGGACTTGAGACATATATGGATCATCTGTTGAGCATTAGACAGGGCGTGGATGAGGCACCAGAATCATGGCTTTCTTCTCCAATTTACTTCCTGACCGACGTTGGCAACAGCATTGTCAATGCTCCTAAATCATGGCTGGTCAACGGGGAGCATATGCGGACGAGCATCTTTGTGCCTATAACGGAGAAAGAGGCCACGCTTACCAAGGAACTTACTGAGGTTAACCAAGTGTCCTACGCTAAAACAAAGGATTATAAGCCAAACCTGTTCAGGCGGATGCGATGGGTTCTTGGTAGCCCAAGCAAAGCGGTTTTCACGCCTTTTGCGTACACCATGGCCAGACCAGCGTGGGATGTCATGTTGCGGCGCACTAACACGCTCTTTTACACCCCGCAAGACTTGGAGTTACAGCTGCCGCCGCTGGAGGAAAAACACAGGATCCGATGGTCGGATGTAGAACGTGATAAACCAGGCTCTGGAGCATTGTACAGTTTTCTTGAAAAGCTGAAGGATGTGCCAGACATCAAGATAACCTTAGTTGGCCACAGCATGGGAGCGATTGTTGTTAACAAGATTGTATTGCTAGAGCCTAAGCTTCCGTACAAGAACATCGTGCATATGGCCTCCGCAGACTCGATCAACAACCTTTTCAACATGGTTGTTCCCTACATCAATTACAGCATTGAGAAGAAAAAGGATGAATGCCCGACACCTAAGAAGGACAGCCCTGAATGCACAGAATGGGCAAGAGGGCAGGCAGCTCAGTTCTACAGCTTGATGCTGCATCCTGACAATGAAGACAGAGAGGAGGCCTGGGGCGGTCTTGTTCCAAGTGGCAGCCTGCTCACCTGGATTGATAGTATGTACACATCGCCTGAAACAGTGCTGGATAAACGGTCTGGAAGATGGGACAACATCAAAAGCTCAATCAAGTTTCTTCCAGATGAGGTTGCAAAGAACATGCACTTCAAAATTTTCGGCCTCGGTCTTAATGAGGGGGAGAAATGTGCTGATGAGAAGTTCATAGTTGCATTAGGCCTCAAAGAAGAAGGATATAAAAAATGCGACAAGCCTCAGAAGCATGGTGATTTTGACAGAATGCGCTTCTGGGATGAAGCAACTTGGAATTAAAAACGCACGCAGATTCCTACAACAGAGCAGCCTAACAACGCATAGCCTGGTTGCTTTGTTTCTTTTCCTATCTACCGCCGCAGTTAAAAAGCACCATTCTCTTAGCTGTTATCCACTGATTCCCAAATCATCTTTGTGACCAGTATCTGTAGGAGTATGTTTTGTGGATGTGCTCGTGTTGAAGAAGGATTTGTAGCGGCATGAAGGCAACAGCGCACGTCCAAGTATGCGGAGCAGTGCAAGGGGTCGGCTTCCGCCCTTTTGTGTATGGCTTGGCAACAGAGCTGCATTTGTACGGCTGGGTGCGCAATACGTCGGCAGGGGGGGAAATAGTCGTGCAAGGGCAGGCGGAAGCAATCGAGCAGTTCCTCCTCCGCCTACGCAGCGAGGCCCCGCCGCTGGCCCGGCTTGAGTCAATAACCACGCAGCCATCCGCAACGCACAGCAATGCGGAAGGGTTTGCCATTCTGCCTTCAGCGGAGCAGCCCGGTTCGAGCCAGCCGCTGCCCCCGGACGCAGCCATCTGCCCGGACTGCGAACGCGAGTTGTTCGACCCCGGCAGCAGGCGGCATCTCTATCCCTTCATCAGCTGCGCCAACTGCGGCCCGCGTTTCACCATCATCAACAAGCTGCCCTGCGACCGCAGCCGTACGGTCATGGCGGCCTTTCCTTTGTGCCCCGACTGCGCCGCTGAATACGAGAATCCGCGTGACCGCCGCTTTCATGCCCAGGCTTCGGCCTGCCCTGTCTGCGGCCCACAGATCACGCTGCGTGAGGGCGAGAGCGAGACCAGTGGCATAGACGCGCTGCTGCAAGCGCGGCAGCTTTTGCGCGAAGGCGGCATCGTGGCAATCAAAGGGCTGGGCGGCTTTCATCTGGCCTGCGCGGCAGACAATGCCGCTGCGGTCGCTGAACTGCGCCGCCGCAAGCATCGGCCAGACAAGCCCTTTGCTTTGATGGCCGCAGACGTGGAAACGATCAGTTCAGTCTGCCAATGCAGCAAGGCCGAGGCGGAACTGCTGCAAGGACAGGCGCGGCCTGTTGTCTTGCTGGAGAGAACAGCAGCAGCGAGTTTTCCCGGCGTGGCCCCGCGTTTGTCCCGCTTGGGGATGTTGCTGCCTTACACCCCGCTGCACCTGTTGCTGCTCCGCCAGCATGACCCTGTCCTTGCCCATGAACCAGCCCCAGCCATCTTGGTGATGACCAGCGGCAACCGCAGCGGCGAGCCATTGGCGGCAGACAACGATGAAGCCTTGAGCCGCCTGCGCCTGCTCGCAGATGCCTTCCTCCTCCATGACCGGCCCATTCTCGCCCGCTGCGACGATTCGGTGGCCTTGGTTGAGGCTGACACGCAGGCAACGACACTGCTCCGCCGCAGCCGGGGCTATGCGCCATATCCCTTGCGGCTTCCTTATGCGGCAGCAAAGCCCTTGCTGGCTGTGGGCGGTGAACAGAAGAACACCTTCTGTCTGGTGCGTGCAGAGCAAGCCTTTCTCAGTCAGCACATCGGCGAGCTGGAGGATGCTGCCGCCTGCACCGCCTTTGAGCGCAGCGTTGAGCATTTCACCCGCCTTTTCCGTATTCAGCCTGAGCTGGTTGCGCACGATCTGCATCCTCAGTATTTCACCACCAACTATGCGCGGCAGCTCGGCATCCCGCACGTCGCTGTCCAGCACCATCACGCCCATATCGCCGCCTGCATGGCAGACAACGGCCTGACAGAGAGAAAGCTGATTGGCCTTGCCTTTGACGGCACCGGCTATGGTCTTGACGGGACAATCTGGGGCGGCGAGGCGCTGCTGGCCTCGTACACCGGCTTTGAGCGGTTCGCCCATCTGCAATACCTGCCTTTGCCCGGCGGCGAGGCAGCCATCCGCCAGCCGTGGCGTATTGCCTTGGGCTATGCCCATGCGCTTGGTCTTGCCGTGGATGATCTGCCCTTTCTGTCGTGCATTGACCGGCAGGCCGCAGGCATCGTCAGGCAGCAGGTGGAGAAGCGGCTCAATGCGCCCCTCACCTCCTCCATGGGACGGCTCTTTGATGCGGCGGCCTGCTTGCTCGGCATCTGCTGCCATGCTTCCTATGAAGGGCAGGCGGCTATTGAGCTGGAGGCGGCGGCCATGCTGCACATGGCTGCGGCGACACCGTATACCGAGGTTTGGGAAAGCAGCACGGAACAGCCTTGGATTGCGCCGCTGAAGCCTTTGCTTCAGGCCGTTATCCTTGATCTGCGGCAAGGAACACCCGTCGGCCTGATTGCCGCCCGCTTCCACCGCGCCATTGCCCAGCTGGCGGTTCTGCTGTGTCAGCAGGCACGTAATGCTGCCAGGCTGCACGAGGTTGCTTTATCCGGCGGGGTCTGGCAGAATCAGCTACTGCGGCAGGCTGTCTGCGCAGGACTGGCCAAGGAGGGCTTTACGGTGTATATGCACAGGCAGGTTCCAACCAATGACGGAGGATTGGCGTTAGGGCAGGCGGTAGTGGGGCAAGCACTGTTCATCGCCTGATATCTGTTTTCAACACTTGTCTTGCAACCGCAGGCTTCCCGGTGTACCTTCTCACACATCGCCTGCTGCTCCGATCATATAGCTGTAGCTATCTATAGCCATAGCACAATAAAATGACTACAGAACGGACTGCTGAAAAAATTCATCGGTGGAACAGCCGAGTTTTCTCCTGAGGGCTTTAGCCTGTGCCCATTTATGCTCAATCGGATTGAGGTCAGGCGAATACGAAGGAAGATATTCAAGCAAGCACCCGGCATCTTCGATGAGGTGCTGAATTTTTTCAGGCTTATGAAAAGAGGCATTGTC
>DHWV01000056.1:0-26015 GCA_002413355.1 Desulfobulbaceae bacterium UBA5173
TTATGCAACTGCGTAACTCCTATGACATTCAAGTTCACTTTATGCTGCTTCAGCTATAGCGGTCCACACCGCAAAATGCGGGCACTGATGGACAGTACCAGCATAACAGCCACGTTGGTCAGCAAAAACAAGAGGATTCGTTTCATCGCGCTTCAAGGACTCAGTTATGCGCTACAGTGAATTTTCACTGCGGGATGGCCACAAGAGGAAAATGCGGCGGTGTGCTGTTGCGGGCGAATGACACTATTCGCCCGTGCAGTTGAACTGAAGGAGAGCGAAGGTTACTGTTTCTTCGGTGCCGCCGGAGGAACAGCCTCTTTTTTTTCAGCAGGCTGGGCCGTAACTGGCCTCTCTTCCGTTTTCTTCTCTGGCTGCGCGGCGGCGGACGCAGGTTTCATTGCCGGTGCCGCGTTGTCCGTGCCGCCGACCGTGACATCGCTTTTGATCCGCTCAAACAATTTGTCGCCGATACCGTAAACATTCTTGAGTTCATCAACGTTCTTGAACAGCCCTTTTTCCTGCCGGTATTTGATGATAGCCTCAGCCTTTATCGGTCCAATTCCGGCCAGCGAATTCAGCTCTTCCTTCGTTGCAGTATTGATGTTGACTGCCGCAAACGTTGCGGTCGCAAGCAGAAAAACAAGGAGGACTGCAAGAAAAATCTTTTTCATAATTGCTGCTCCTGATGTAGTGTTGTTTGAATGGAACGGCCTGATGGAGAAAATAGCACTATAAATCTCAATGACGGCGGAGGTCAAGGCGAAAAAATGCGGCGCAGCAGTGCTGAACATTGCGCAAACAGGCGAGCGGCGGCATTTCATCTGCCTCGCTCCGCTTGCTTGGGCAAAATATTCATGCAATTTTTCTGGCGTGTGGTAAATTGGCCTGACTGTGGGTTGCCGCCCTTCATCAAACCAAAAAATAAAATCCTTTGCAGAACAAACCGCTCGCCCTCTGGGCCACGCCTTTTTTTCACCTTGGCGATCAATGTCTTGCCCTGCTGACCGATTTGGGTAG
This sequence comes from Desulfobulbaceae bacterium UBA5173, assembly GCA_002413355.1. Classification (GTDB taxonomy): domain Bacteria; phylum Desulfobacterota; class Desulfobulbia; order Desulfobulbales; family Desulfobulbaceae; genus Electronema. Next base: position 1,018 of record DHWV01000056.1, read on the forward strand.
CATGGGATTGTTCCTGCTGTCCGCTGTGGCTGGACTATTCCGGCGGCCATTCCGAGGGCGGGAGCTGCTCCGCCAACTCCGCTTCATCGGCGCAGGCTCGTCATCGGTCATTTTTTTCACCGCACTTTCCTCCGGCATGGTGCTGGGTCTGCAAGGCTACTACACCCTGAAGAAATTTGGGGCAGAAGGAATGCTTGGATCAGGTGTGGCACTGACCTTGGTGATGGAGTTGGGGCCGATCCTCACCGCGCTGATGGTCGCAGGCCGAGTTGGTTCCGCCATCTGCGCCGAAATCGGCATCATGCGTATCAGCGAGCAAATCGACGCGCTGGAGTGCATGGCGGTTGATCCTTTTCGCTACCTGATCTCGCCCAAGCTGTTGGCAGCCATTCTTTCCGTGCCGCTGCTCACCGCCATGTTTGACGTGGTCGGCATTTATGGCGGCTATTTGGCCGGGGTCAAGCTGATGGGCGCAAATTCCGGCTCATATTTCAGCAGCATGACGCTCAGTATCACCAACCACGAAATCTGGATTGGCATCATCAAGTCCTTTGTTTTCGCCTTGCTGGTGGTCTGGATCAGCGCAGGACGCGGCTATTTCGTCCATCGTATCCGGGGCGCGGGCTTTGGCGCGGAAAGTGTCAGCAAGGTGACGACGCAGGCCGTAGTGCTTTCCTCGATTGCTGTACTGATTTTCGATTACCTGCTGACCGCTGTGCTGTTGTAAAGGGGAGAAAAATGACGTATAGTGCAGCCTCTGCCGGATTGACGGCAATAGAGTTCGTTCAAGTGAGCAAAACCTTTGGCGAGCGTGAGCGGCGGCACCGGGTGCTGAACGAGGTGAGCTGGGCCATTCCCAAAGGGAAAACCACGGTCATCGCGGGCGGCAGCGGTCAAGGCAAAAGCGTGACGCTCAAGCTGATTCTCGGCCTGCTCAGGCCGGACAGCGGCCAGATTCTCGTGGACGGACAAGACGTGGGCAAAATGGGGGCGGGCCAGCTCCGCCAGCTCCGCACCAAATTTGGAGTGCTGTTTCAGGGAGCCGCGCTGTTTGATTCCCTGTCAGTGTTTGAGAACATCGCTCTGCCGCTGCGTGAGCGAACCAAGCTGAAGGAGCCGGAAATCCGAGCGAAAATCATGGCTACGCTGGAGACCTTGGAGCTGGCCGGACATGAGGAAAAATTTCCCGCCCAGTTGAGCGGCGGCATGAAAAAACGGGTTGGGTTAGCCCGCGCGCTCCAGCTGGAGCCAGAAATTGTCCTCTTTGACGAGCCGACCACGGGGTTGGATCCGCTAATGACCTTGGAAATTTATGCCCTTTTTCAACGGATGCAGCAGCAACTCGGTTACACGGCGGTGATCGTCAGTCACGACATTCCCAAGGTTTTTGAGTTGGCAGATCAGATCGTCCTGATCAACAAAGGCGAAGCGGATGTCTTTGCCGAAGCCAGCCAAATCATCCATTCCGACAAACCGCATATCCGTGAGTTTGCCGAGAAAACTATGGGCCTCTGATTCCTGCTGAATGCAAACAGGAGCATTGTTATGAACACGAATTCACGGACAGAAATTGTTGTCGGTCTGTTTCTTGTCATCGGCTTAACCGCCTTTGGCTGGCTGTCGATGCGGCTCGGTGAAGTTTCTTGGCTCACCGGTGGAAAAAACTACACGTTGTATGCAGAATTCGACAATATTTCCGGGATCAAGACTGGTTCGGAGGTGCAGATCGCGGGCGTGTCTGTGGGGTCTGTTGCCGAGCTGCGCCTGAATGACGAGGGGCGGGCTGTGGCCGTCTTCAAGCTGAACAACGGGATTACGATTCCCAAGGATTCCATTGCCTCAGTCAAATCGCAGGGCATCATCGGCGATAAGTTCATCCGCATTATGCCCGGTGGTGATAAGGAATCCTATCAGCCCGGAGCGACGATCATTGACACAGAATCTTCGCTCGACATCGAGTCGCTGATTTCCAAATTCGCCCTTGGCGGCGTGAAATAATCTCCGATCATATCATGAAGACTTTCCTGCACGTCTTCCTGCTTTGTCTCATCCTGTGCGGCAGTGCAAAGGCCGAGGAAACGAATGCCTTGGACGACTCATTCTACGAGGATGCGCCGGTCGAAGAGACGGTTCCTGATCCCTTTGAGCATTTCAACCGGCTAATGTTTCAGTTCAATGATGTCACCTACACGTGGGTGATGGAGCCGGTCGCCTCATCCTACAGCCGGACAGTGCCGGACGACATTCGGCAGGTGACAGACAACTTTTTCTACAACCTCCAAGAGCCAGTGCGGTTCGTCAACACTCTGCTTCAGCTCCGCTTCGCCGACGCGGGCACAGTGCTCGCTCGCTTCGCCATCAACACCATCGGCGGTGTGGGCGGGCTGGGCGATGTTGCTGGCCAGGAATTCGGCTTCAAACGGGTGGAGGCTGGCCTTGGCGAGACCTTGGAGACATGGGGCCTGACGGACGGCTTTTATCTGGTGGTGCCAGTGTTGGGCGCAACCACACTGCGCGAACTGGCAGGCACCACAGTGGACGGCCTCTCCACCACCCCATATTATTTTTTCGCTGACACTTGGCAAGAAGGCACGCTCATTTACATGGGCAAACGGCTGAACAACCTCTCTTTGCGTCTGGGTGATTACAAGGGACTGAAAGAACTGACCATTGACCCTTACAAAGCCTTCCGCGACAGCTATTTCCAATACCGCAAGCAGGCTCGGAAACACTCTGCGCCTTCAGCGGATGAAAAGCTTTAATCCATTCGTTTTTTCTTTAATGCGAGGTGAGCAAATGAAAACTGTTCTCTATTCCATGCTGCTGCTTTTGCTGCTTTCCTTTGCTGGCCAAGCCGCAGCGGCTGCGCCGCCGAATCCCACCGAGCAGGTGAAACCCTTCATTGAGCGGGTTGTGGCCCAACTCAAAGATCCATCCTTTAAAAAAGACACTGTTGACAACCGGATTGACCGGATTGTCAAGCTGGTCTCTGAGCATTTCGATTTTCAAGAAATGTCCAAACGGGTGGTGGGCAAACCGTGGCAGACGCTGCCTGCTGCCCAGCAGCAGCAGTTCTCTGGTCTCTTTGCCAAATTGCTCGGCTATGTCTATCTGGACAAGGTTGATGCTTATGTCGAGATGAAAATTGAGTTTGGCAAGGAGCAGCTCAAGGGCGAGCGAGCCGAAGTCAAAACCATGTTCACTGATGCCGCCAAGAGCATCCCGGTCTCTTATGTCATGATGCTGAAAGGTGACAAATGGATGGCCTATGATGTTTTTGTCGAAAGCATCAGCTTGGTGCGCAATTATATGGAGCAGTTTAAGGGTATTCCGCAGGAGCAGCTCATCCCCACGTTGGAGAAGAAGCTCAACGAGCTGAAGGCAAACAAAGAAAAGAACAAGGCCTGAAGTTCCTGCGCTCCGGTGTCATTCATCGTTCTTGTCCGCTTTTGGCAAAACGATGCGCTGCTCTGGCTTGAGTTTGTTGTTTGGCAGATAAAGAAGGATGGTTCTGCCGATAAGCTGCACCACCGCCGCTCCGGTCATTTTGGCCAGGGCGGCGGCGGCCTCCTCCGCAGGAACTGCGCAGTTCTGACCTACTTTCACCTTGATCAGCTCGCGGGTTTTGAATACCTCGCGCGCAGCAGCAGCCAAGCTGTCAGTCAAGCCTTCCTTGCCCAGATACACCACCGGCTCCAGATGATGACCCAATCCGCGCAGAAAGCGTTTTTGTTTCCCTTGCAGATTGACTTTGCTTTTTTCCTCGGTTTCCGATTTCATAATTCCTGAGATGTGTTATCCTTGCTGAAATGCGCCCAACAGCGGCATTCTGGCGGCGCGGCAGGCTATTCTGCCGCAACTTGGCGAAAAAGTCCAGGTTTGTTTTTCTGAAAGCAGATCATGTTGAGCACTTCCTTTTTCCATAAGGACGGAATGCGCAGATGAAGAAAGAACGACTAAAACGGGCTGCCAACCAGCGCGGCTTTACCCTGATCGAGCTGATGGTGGTCATCGTCATCCTTGGCATACTCGCGACTATGATTGTACCAAAAATCATGGACCGGCCAGAGGAAGCACGGCGCACCAAGGCCAGAGTTGACATCGGGGTCATTGCGCAGGCTCTCAAGTTTTATCAGCTCGACAACAACGGTAAATATCCGACCACCGAGCAAGGGCTGACGGCTTTGGTTGAGCCACCCGCAGTAGGCAGTTTGGCGAAAAAATGGCGTGAAGGTGGATACTTGGACAAAAAATCCGTACCGAAAGATCCTTGGGATAACGATTATGTTTATATCAGCCCCGGCCTGCATGGCGATTTCGACCTGATGTCCTACGGCTCTGACGGTGAGCCAGGCGGGGAGAAAGAGAATGCGGATGTCAATAGCTGGGAGCAGTGAGCAAGGCTTCACGCTGATCGAGCTGATCGTAGTGATGGCCTTGATCAGCCTGACCGTCTCTTTTGCCGTGCCGCAAATCCGCTCTTCGCTGTACACGAATGAGCTGAACAGTGCCGTGCGCCGTTTTGTCGGAGTGGTCGCCGAAATCGGCCAAGAGGCCCGGTTGAAGCGGGCAGCGGTTGTTCTCCGCTATGACCGGCAGCAGCGGCTGTTCACGACAGCCAAAGGTGATGGGGAGAAAAATCAGGGAGTCCGATTGCCTGATTCGGTGCAGGTGACAGGCATTGATGCCGCCCATCGCTCAGAAAGTACGGAACTGAGCATCGCGTTTGACCAACGAGGCTATACTGACAGGATGGCGGTTTATTTCCGCCACGATAACGGCGATGAGCAGACAGTGCTGCTTTCGCCTTTTCTTGGCTCGGTCCGAATTGTTGACGGCCATGTCAGTCTTGACGACACACGGCTGACGCTGACCCGATGAGCTGCTTTGCGCTGTGGCGGCGGGAGGAAGCCTTCACTCTGCTGGAGGTAATGGTGGCTGTGGCGGTTATTGCTATGTCTTTTGCTGCCTTGCTCGGCGCACAGTCACAGAGTTTGTCCGTGGCTGCAATGGCCCGTTTTGAAAGCGTCGCCAGCCTGCTGGCCAAACAAAAATTAGCCGAACTGGAAGCAGGCGGTTTTGAAAATCTGAGCGGCGGCAGCGGTGAGTTTGCCGATGAATTCTCGGAATATCAGTGGAAGGCCGAAGTAAAGGACTTGGCCGAGGACGAGACCGGCATCAAGGGCAGCCAAGGAATGCTCAAGCTGATTGCGCTGGCCGTCAGCCGCGACGAAAAGGAAAGCATTGAAGTCCGCGCTGTGGTCATGGCGAAAATAGAGCCTGCTGAGGGGCCGCCGCCGTGAGCCGCCGGGCGGGCTTCACCCTGCTGGAGATCATGCTTGCCATGCTGGTTTTGGCCATGGTGGTGGCTATGGTTTCTGTGTCGCTGTCCGGTTCGATCCGGGTGATTGAAGGGGCGATGGATCAGGGCGAGGTGTATTACCGGGCGCAGGTCGCTTTGGAGCGCATCAGTGAGGATTTGACCTCAGCGGTGCTGCCTGATGATGCGGACTTCGTCGCCAAACAGGAAAACAGCGGCCAGAACGCTGTCCTCACCTTTGCTTCGATGGCGCATCTTTCTTTTGACCCGGAAGAAGGAACGTCTGGTTTGGGTATCATCAGCTACGGCGTGCAGCCGGACAAGGAGAATCCACACCAGCTTCTTCTCCTGCGGGCCGACACCTTGCATCGGCCTGCGGGCAAAGAAGAAAAAAAAAGCGGCAAGGAGATCGAAGCCTTTTTGCTCGCTGACAGGCTGCGCTCAGTGCAGTTCACCTACCGAGACCAAAACGGCGAGGAGCAGGAAGGCTGGGATACAACAAGCAAAGAGGACGGCAGCGAAGGAAAAAAGCGTCTTCTACCTGTAGCCGTCACCTGCCGTTTAGAGTTTTGGCTGGATGAAGAGCAGGACAGTACTCTTGCTTTTCAGACCACCGTGCTGCTGCCTGTCGGCCTGATCCGCCCGCAGCCAAAGGAACAGTGACATGCTGCGCGACCGGAAGGGCATGGCTTTGGTGCTGACGCTGCTCGCCGTCAGTTTCATGGTGGCGGTGACCGTGCGCCTCGGCAGCTCGGTGAATTGGCAGATGCAGGCTGCCGCTAATCAGATCGACACGGTGCAGCTCGATGCCATGCTGCTTTCCGGCCTGCACGTGGCCCAGGCCGCCTTGCTTGCTGACCAGCGCGAAAACAACTATGACTCCGCCTCTGACCGCTGGGGCGCGTTTGACGCTGAGGCTCTGGCCTCGCTTTTCCCGCACGGCACAGTGGAGATTAAGGTTGAGGATCTATCCGGCCTGCTCCAAATCAACGCCCTTGTGCTGACCCCAGAGGAGAAGAAAAAGCAGGAGCAGAACAAGAAAAAAAATACGGAGCAGGGACAGAAACTGGACAAGGAGAAGCAGCAGCGTGAGCTGTGGCAGCGGTTTCTGCGGAACAGTGCCGGATTGGAAAAGGACGAGGACATCTTCACGCTGCTGGACAGTTTATCCGATTGGATAGATGAAGATGACGAAGAGCGCGAGAATGGTGCTGAATTGACGTATTACAGCGGCCAATCGCCGCCTTACGCCCCTGCGAACAGGCCAGTTATGCTGACCGATGAACTGTTCCTGATCAAAGGCTGGGACAAGCTGCTGCGAGGAACGATGGAAGGAGCTGACGGAGCAGAAGCGGCAAAAAAGGCCGTCGAGACGATTCAGTATCTAACGGCGGCTGGGCGCGACGGCAAAATCAACCTCAACACGGCTCCGGCTCCGGTGCTTTGGGCCTTGCATGAGCAAATGACCGAGGAGCTGGCCGCCAAGCTGATCGAGTTTAGGCAGGACGAGGCAAACAAGGACAAGCTGGGAAAGCCGGACTGGTACAAGCTGGTGCCCGGCTTTCCCGGTGACATCAGTTTTGATCAGAGCCTGATCACCGTGCGCAGCAGTTGGTTCCAGGTGACGGTGACTGCCGAATTTAAGGGGCAGCGGCGTGTTGGCACAGGTGTGATGCATCGGTTGGACAATCAGGAGCAGGAACTGCTTTGGTGGAAGGCGGAATGAACCGCAGAGGGGCATGGCGCAGATTTCGGCAGGCATAGACATCGGCGAGGAGCTGCTGACAGCGGCTGTCGTGAGCGGCACGGGCAGAGATGCCAAAGTGACCGCCTGCGCGGCTGTCTCGGCTCGGACGGATGAGCAAGAGGGGCTGGCCGAAGGACTGCGGCGGTTGCTGGAGCAGCTGGGGCTGACTAAGGCAGACCGCTGTGTTGCTGGGCTGCCGTTGTCGCGCCTGAGTCTGCGCAATCTTTCTCTGCCTTTTGCCGACGAAAAGAAAGTCCGCCAAATCTTGCCCTTTGAGCTGGAAGAGCAGTTGCTTCTGCCGGTGGACGAGCAGGTCGTTGTCACGCTTTCTAGTGCCGGACGCGGCGAAGGGTTGGCACTGCTGGCAGCGGCGGCGGAAAAAAGTCAGCTCCGCACACAGATAGCCAGCTTTCGTCAGGCCGGGCTGGAGCCGGACAGTATCTGCCCTTCAGTGTATGTGCTGGCCGACCGCCTCTGTCGGACTGACCATGCAGGCAGTGTCTTTCTTCTTCTGCACAGTGAATTAAGCGCGGTGCAGCTTGTCGCGGTGCGGCAGGGAGAGGTTGTCTTCATGCGGCGGCTGGCTTGGCCGGATGCGGTGTTCACTCAAGCCGTGTTTCAGCGCGACAACGGTCTGATCAGCATCGCTGACCAAGCCGGGGCGGAAGAGGCTGTCCGCAGTCTGTGCGCACTGATTGAGCAGAGCTTGGATTATTTTGCCCTCCAGAGCGGCATAGAGCGGCTCGCACCGGAATATTTTGTGCTGTCCGGCCCGATGCAGACTTGTACCGGCTTCAGGGAAAGGTTGGAGTTTGGGCTGAGCATTTCCGGCAGAATCTGCGATCTGACGCGGGACGGAGCAGCCTCGCTGACTGCTAACGCCGCCGAACAATGGCAGGCCGCTGTGTATGATCAAGCCCTTGCCCTTGCTCTGCATCAGGCGGGCCGACGGGGCAAAGAAGCTGGGCTGGATTTTCGTCAAGGCGAGTTTGCCCCCGCTCGCCGCCTGATCCGCTCTAAGCGGCAGCTCGCAGGGTTGGCAGGCGGTGCGGCGGTGCTCATTCTGGCCTTCTGCGGCTGGCTTTTTGTTGAACAACGGCAGTTATTGAGCAAGCAGAGCCAGCTTGCTGCCACAATGGAAAAACTGTTCCAAACAAGTTTTCCCGGAGTGAAAGCCGGGCCGGATCCGCTCACTCACATGCGCTCGCGGCGGAAGAGCATGGCTGCCTCGCCTGAGGCCATGCCGATATTCAGCAACCAAAAACGGGTGCTGACCATACTGGCTGACATCTCCGCCCGGATTCCCGCCTCCATGCAGGTGCAGGTAGACCGGTTGGTGATTGACCAAAATTCGGTCAGCGTCCGTGGCTCGACCGATGCCTTCAATAATGTCAACTCGATGCAGAGCGTGTTGAGCAAATCTGGTCGATACACTGAAGTGAAGATTGTTTCCGCTGCCAAAGGTAAGCAGGATGAGGGCATCTTGTTTGAAATCAGGCTACAGCTCAAGACGGAGGCTGGTGTTTGATGCGCCAGTTGAGCGAAAAAGACCGGCGGGCCTTGCTGTTCTGTGCAGGCGCGCTCCTGCTCTTCGCCGTGATGCAGTTTGTCCTGCTGCCGCTCATGGAGGGACGGAAGCGGCTGGAGAAAGGCATAGCCAGCCGCGAGAAGGCCTTGGCGGAGATGCAGACTCTTCAGGCCGAAATCAGCCTACTTAACCGCCAGAGCAACAGCCTTGGCGAGCGGGTCGCCCGCCGTGCGCCGTCATTCAGTCTCTTTTCTTTTTTAGAGCAGAAAGGTGAAGAGGCCAAGGTCAGGGAAAATATCACCTACATCAAGCCGTCAGACACTGTCAGCAGTGAAGGCGGACTGGAGCAGGTGGCTGTGGAGATGAAACTTCAGGCCGTGCAGCTCGACCGGCTGGTGGCTCTGCTGGAACTGATCGAGTCGCCAGAGAATTTGGTTGAAGTGGAGCGTATCTCCATTCTCGCTAACAAGAAAAAAGAGCAGGGCGGCTTGGACGCAGTCATGCGGGTGATCAGTCTATCCCAAACAAAACAGGGCGGGGAATAGCCATGCGGATGACGCGGATTGTTGGCTACCTGCTTTACACGGTGGCCGTTGTGGCATCCATGCTCTGGCTCCAGTTTCCGGCAGCGGCGGTTAAAGCCAAGGCTGAAGCGGAGTTGAATCGCCTCTCACCTGACCTTGAGTGGCGGATCGGCGCGGTTGGTTTGGCTTTGCCAGCAGATATCCGCTTCAGTGAGATCACAGTCAGCGGTAAAGGCGAAAAAGAACCGCTGCTGCGCATGGACAGCATCACTCTGCGGCCTGATTTGGCGGCATGGCAGAAGAGCAGAACATGGTCTGTTGTGTATGAGGTGCGCCTTCTTGGCGGCAATGTCAGCGGCAAACTGGCTCCTGTTACAACAGGACTGGATTGCAGCGGCGAGCTGAAAGGCCTCCGTTTGGATAGCCCCGGCCTGAAGCGGCTGCTGGCAGCCTATGGGCGGACAATTTCTGGCACTCTTTCCGGCAGCTTCACCGGCAGGCACGACGGACGGCAGGGCTTGCTCGGCGCGATGGAAGCCAGTCTCAGCATTGGCAAAGGGACAGTGAGCTTGCAAGAGCCAGTTTTGGGCATGAAGCAGCTTGCCTTTGACACCCTGCGCTGCACCGTTAAACGCCAAGGCAAGGCGATGCAGATCGAGGGCGGCAAGCTGGAATCCAGACTGCTGGAGGCCGAATTCAGCGGCGATCTCAGTCTGGCCGAACCAGCCGCTGCCTCCACTGTCCGATTGAAAGGCGGCCTCAATCCTCGCCCTGAATTCCTCGCTTCGCTCGGCGGCGGCCCGATAGTCGCAAATCTGCTGAAAAGTCGGCTCCAAGGTGGCAGTAAGTTCCCCTTCACGGTCAACGGCACTCTGAACGAACCGGGCATTGTGTTTGCCGGACTGCCTGCTGACTTCACCAAGCTACTCAACGGCAGGAGCGGCCAGCCATGATCAAGGTTGCCGCCAAACTGGCTGTCATCACCGTCCTTGCCGCTGCTGGAGTGCATTTTGGCTACAGGTATCTGGAAAAAAAAATGCAAGCCAGTAGCTGCCTGCCGGAGCCGCCGAAAAACGGGCAGGCTGCTGCCAATGCTCTTCAGCCTGCCATCGAAACGCCTGATGGGCTGATGCCGTCTGCCGCTGCGCAGGATTTCCAGATTATTGTCCGCCGCGATCTTTTCAAAACCGTCCCTCCTCCTACAGTGGCAGAAGAAAAAAAACAGGAGCCGCCTCAACCGCAGGTTGTGCCGACTACCCTTAATCTGACCCTTGCAGGCACCGTCACCGGCACGGCAGAGACGGCCAGGGCCATTATTGTCAACAATGCGGGCAAAGACCGAAAGCAGCAGCTTCTCCAAATTGGCGGCACAGTGAAGGACACGGCGGCAGTCATCAAGACCATTGCATGGAACAAGATTGAACTGGACGTGAACGGTAAGCTGGAAGTGCTTGAAATGCCCAAACCGAAAAGTGCGTCCGGTTCTGGCCTGTCTGCCGCAATGAATCCTCCTGCCCTGCCAGCGCAGGATATAATTTCGCCGCCGGAAGCTGCGGAGACGCAGGCAGAGCAGCCGGTGCGTCCTAACCGCAGAATCAACCTGCCAGAACCGGAACAGCCTACGGAGGTCGCCGCTGATGAGCTTCCGCCAGGCATTGATCCGACTCCACCAACAGAACTTCCTGTTGAGGTGCCGGTGCCGGAGTTGCCCCAAATTGAAGAGCCGCAGCCTGCTGATGTTCAGTGAAATCGCCCCAATGTATAATTCAGCCGCCTTGAACACATTATGAAACAGCATTCTCGTGCTTGGTTTCACCGCTTTTTGCTCTGCTGCCTGTTCTGTGCCGCCGCCGTTCTCCCGTCTTTCGCTGAACAAAACGAAAAGTCAGGGAAACCCACAGACAAGCAGCAGTATGTCCAGATCAACTTCCCGGATATTGATCTCAATATTTTGATTAATTTGATCAGCCAAATGACCGGGAAAAATTTTATTGTTGATCCGGCGGTCAAAGGCAAGGTCACCATCATCTCGCCGGAAAAAATTTCGCTCAAGGATGCCTACCGGGTTTTTGAGTCCGTTCTGGAAGTGCATGGTTTCGCCACCGTGCCAAGCGGGGCAGTGACGAAAATCGTTCCAGCAGTGCAGGCCCGTTCCAAAAGCATTCCCACCGTCTTCAAAGGGGAAAACAGTTTGGCAGATGATAAAATTGTCACCCGCATCATCCCAATCAAAAATTCTTCTCCAGAAGAGGTGAGAAAAGTCATCGGGCCGCTGATATCGAAAACTGCTGTGGTGATTTCTCATGAAGCCTCCAACCTGCTGATCATCACCGACGCGCTCTCCAGCATCAATCGGCTGATCGAGATCATCAAAGCAGTTGACGTGCCAACCGCAGGAGAGGAGCTGGAAATCATTCCGCTGAAATATGCTTCGGTGGAGAGCATCAGCAAATCCATCGGCCCGCTTTTCATGCAGAGCACCGCTGTCAGGCGACCGGGCGCACAAGGAGCCGCAGCGCAGCAAAACATTAAGATTATCCCTTACGAGCGCAGCAACGCACTGATTGTCTTTGCGCAGAGAGAGCAGATTGAAAAGCTGAAAACCCTTCTTGTCCAGATAGATACGGAAGTGACCACCGAAGGAGGCAACATTCATGTTCGCCACCTTCAACACGCCAAGGCTGAAGATTTAGTCAAGGTGCTGACTGCGCTGCCGGGCAACAAAAAGAGTGGTGATACGGACAATAAAATAACGCAGCCAAAGGCCGAAGAGCCGCCGAAAACGGGTCAGCTGCCTGCCTCAGCCAAGACAGAGCAGCCCAAAAGCACCACAGCAATCTCTGGGCAGATTTCGGCGGACATCAAGATCACCGCTGACCCGGAGACCAACACCCTGATCGTCATCGCTTCGCAAGAGGAGTATATGGCCTTGGAAGAGGTCATCAAGCAGCTCGACATCCCCAGACGGATGGTTTATCTCGAAGCACTGATCATGGAGGTGTCGGTTGACAAGCAGTTTGACATTGGCGCGGAATGGGGCGGTTTGGGCAGCTTTCACGATGAAACGGGCACGCTGGGCAGCGGTTTCAGCAAAAATAATTTCAGCATGATCAACGGCATTGCCAAAGGCACTGCTGGAATGACATCTGGTGCCACGCTCGGCATTTTGAAAAAAGGGGTTAAAATCGGCGGAACCTATTTTCCCAACATCGGCGCGATTGTGAATGCCTATCAGACAGATTCAGACATCAACATCATCGCCACGCCGCAGATTCTGACCACAGACAACAAGGAAGCCTCCATCACTGTGGGCGAGAACGTGCCCTACATCACCAGCAAAAACACGACGACTGGCAGCACGCAGGATTATACCAACTATGAGTACAAGGATGTCGGCACTACCCTGAAAATCACGCCGCAGATCAGTCAGGCCGATCTGCTCCGGCTGGCAATCAGCGTGGAAGTTACCCGCTTGAAAAGCGAAGCCGGAGTGGCCACGCCCACCACCTACAAACGGAATGCCTCCACCACAGTGGTGGTTCACAATCAGGAGATTGTCGTTATCGGCGGCATGATCGGCCAAGACGACACCTCCAGCAATTACAAGGTGCCGCTGCTGGGCGATGTGCCGGTTCTCGGCTGGCTGTTCAAAACCCATGAGAGCATCGGACGCAAAACCAATATGTTTATTTTTCTTGCTCCTCGGATTGTGGACAGCGCACCGGAGCTGGCAGATCTGTATTACAAGAAGCGCGATAAGATGGAGAGTGTCAAAGAGAATTCCGGCCAAGTGCCGGAGCAGCTTCTGAAGACTGGCCAAGACACGGAACATGCCTACACCCTGATGGACAATGGTTTTGCCAAGTTGCAGGATAAAAACTATGGCGAGGCAAAAAAATATTTTCAGCAGGCCCTGAAAAACGCGCCGGACAACCCCTACGCGCTGGTCAACCTTGGCGCGGTTTATGCGCAGGAGGGAGACAGCGGCAAAGCGGCGGAGACCTATCAGCAGGTGATTGATTTGGCTGGTCGCAACGGCGCAGGCGAAGGAGATGAGACGCTGCTAAAGACAGCCCGCGTCCGTCTCCGCGAGCTGCGGCAGCAGGAACAGCCACCGCAGAAAAACGAGGCTGCCGCGCCCAAGCAGGCACCGGAGAACAAGACCGAGCCGCAAAAGGATAAAGAAAAGCCCGGCAAGCAGGCCAGCGGGGAAGCCAACGATGCCAAGGAGAAAAAATCCACACCAAACGGGAAGCCGGAGCTGAAATAATATGAAGCAGCTTGGGCAAGTCTTGGTCGAATCCTTCGGCATCAAGGAGGACGTTCTATCTGCCGCTTTAAAAATCCAAGAAGAGAAAGGCGGACGGCTGGGCCGGATTCTGGTGCAGCAGAAAAAACTTTCTGAAGAGGAGCTGCTGCGGGCTGTCAGTCTTCAGTTCGGTTTGGCACTGCGCCTTTCCCTGCCGCCGAATCCAGACCCGTTTTTCATCGACAAAGTGCCGATCAGCTTTCTGCGTAAATTCAGAATGATGCCGATCGTCACCCATGATGAAGTGTTCATCGCTCTTTCAGACCCTTCTCATTTTCAGCAAACAGACGATTTGCAGCGGGTTCTCGGTTTTGAGGGCATCACAATTTGTTTGGCTCCGGCGGATGAGATTCTCGTCGCCATCAACATGGCCTACGAGCGCGACAGCAAGGGCGCGGCAGACCAAGTTCTACAGGACATTGCTGACGATGACCCGGAAGCGATTCTTTCTGAGATCGAGGAGACCGCCGATCTGCTCGACGACACCAGCGACGCGCCGGTGATCAAGCTGGTCAATCTGATCCTTTCGCAGGCGGTGCGTGACGGAGCCAGTGACATCCACATTGAGCCGTATAAAGACAAGGTCAAAATCCGTAAGCGGGTGGACGGCATCCTCTACGATATGATCACGCCGTCCAAACACGTGCAGGCCAAGCTGATCTCGCGGGTCAAGATCATGGCCAAAATGGACATTGCCGAACGGCGGCTGCCCCAAGACGGGCGCATTGAGATCAGGGTGGCGGACAAGAACATCGACCTGCGCGTTTCCTCGCTGCCCACCGCCTTTGGTGAGCGTATCGTCATGCGCCTGTTGGACAAATCTAACGTCTTGCTCTCGCTGGAGCAGCTCGGCATGGCCCCTCACGACCTTGAAACCCTGCTGCATCTCATCAAGGCTCCGCACGGCATCATCCTTGTCACCGGCCCTACCGGCAGCGGCAAAACCACCAGCCTGTACTCGGCCCTGACCGTACTCAACCAGCCGGATGTGAACATCATCACTGTTGAGGATCCGATTGAATACCAGATCAACGGCATCAGTCAGATGCAGGTCAATAGCAAGATCGACCTCACCTTTGCCAACGGCCTGCGCACCATTGTCCGCCAAGACCCGGACATCATCCTTGTCGGCGAGATACGCGACCTTGAAACAGCGGAAATGGCCATTCAGGCGGCACTGACCGGCCACTTGGTTTTTTCCACTCTCCACACAAACGATGCGGCCAGTGCCGTCACCCGTCTGATTGACATGGGCGTGGAGCCGTTTCTTGTCTCTTCCTCAGTGAACGCCGTCATGGCCCAGCGCCTGGTGCGGCGGATTTGCGGCAAGTGCAAAGAGGCGTATCTGCCTTCCCGTGAATCACTGGAACGCCTCAACCTGCCGCCGGAGTTCCACGGCGCGACACTGCACCGGGGCCGGGGCTGCGAGGAGTGCCTGCATACCGGCTATCAGGGAAGGCAGGGCATTTACGAACTGATGGTCTTTTCTGAGCAAATCAAAAGCCTGATCCTGAGCACCTCGGATGCTGGCCAGATCAAGCGATCCGCAATTGCTGATCCAGTGCATCCCATGCGCACGCTGCGGCAGGACGGGCTGCGCCAGGTGCTGGAAGGACAGACCACGCTGGAAGAGGTCTTCCGCGTGGCGGCCTAAGTTCTTTCGCACAAAGCTGTTGACTTTCCTCCCGCTGTTCTGTAATCATTTCTCCGGCAGCCACGGCGGCATAACTCTAAAAAAAGGAGCAGGTCATGAGCATCAAGATCGGCATCAACGGACTGGGCAGAATCGGGCGGAATATCTTCCGTGCGATCAGCACGGATAAAAAATTTGCAGACATCGAAGTGGTCGGCATCAACGACCTGACAGATGTGAAAACCATCGCTCATCTGCTCAAATACGACTCAGTCATGGGCGTGTTCAACGCAGAGGTCAAAGCAGGCGAGCACGGTATCCTCTTCAACGGCAAGGAGATACCTGTCAGCAACCATCGTAATCCAGCGGATATTTCTTGGGGAGACTTGGGTGCTGAGTATGTTCTTGAATGCACAGGCCTCTTTTGCAGCGGCGAAGCGGCCAAGGCGCACATTGACGCAGGTGCAGCCAAGGTGATCATCTCCGCTCCGGCTAAAGGCGCAGATGTGAAGACCATTGTCATGGGCGTGAATGAGGACGAATACGATCCGACTGCACACCACGTGGTTTCCAACGCCTCCTGCACCACCAACTGCCTCGCTCCGGTAGCGCGGGTGATTTTAGATAACTTCGGCATCAAACGCGGTCTGATGACCACTGTTCATGCCTATACCGGCGACCAGCGGCTGCTCGATTTTCCGCATTCCGACCTCCGCCGAGCGCGGGCTGCCGGTCTGTCCATGATTCCCACCAAGACCGGCGCAGCCCAAGCCGTGGCACTGGTCATCCCGGAGCTGAAAAATAAATTTGACGGTTTGGCCGTGCGGGTGCCAACCCCCAACGTCTCACTGGTTGACGCAGTGATGGAGGTGGAAAAGGAGACGACGGCAGCCGAGGTCAATAACGCCCTGCGCGATGCCGCCAACCGCTATCTGCGCTACTGCGAGGAACCGTTGGTTTCGATTGATTTCCAAGGCGACCCGCATTCTTCCATCGTGGACGGCCTCTGCACCCGGGTCATGGGCACCTCGGTCAAGGTGATGAGCTGGTACGACAACGAATGGGGCTATTCCAACCGGATGCTGGACCTTGTTCTGCATATGGATGCGAACAAGGCCTTATAATAAAGGTTTCAGGAGAAGGGTATGAAGAAGATGCTGCCTGCCGCTGCGGCGGTGCTTATCCTTGTGCTGGCAGGAAGGGCTGATGCCGCTGAAGAAAAGTGGAGCTATGGCGGAAAAACGTGCCCAAATCATTGGGCCAAGCTCGATCCAGCCTATGCCCTCTGCGGACAAGGTGCCAATCAGTCTCCAGTTAATCTGACTGGTTGTGTCAAGGCGGAGCTGGAGCCGCTGAAATTTGACTACACTGGTCTGATCACAACAGTACGGCGGGGCGCGCATTCTGTCGAGGCTGACCATTCGGCTGGTTCGTATCTGCACCTCAGCGGCAGAAAATTCGAGCTGCGGCATATTGCGTTCCATGCCCCCAGCGAGCATCAAATAGATGGAAAAAGTTTCCCGCTGGAGGCGCAGTTAGTCCATGCGGACGAGGATGGACATCTGGCGGTGGTGGCGGTGTTATTCGCGACCGGAGCAGATAATCCTGAGCTGAAGAAAATTTTGCAGCAAATTCCGAAGGAGGTGGGCCAAAAGGAAGGCATGGCCTCGCAGGTGCGCGCTGACAGTCTGCTGCCGGAAAAACGCGATTATTACCGCGTCAATGGCTCGCTGACTGCGCCGCCTTGCACCGAAGGCGTACTCTGGCTGGTCATGAAGAATCCCGTTGCAGTTTCAGAAACGCAGATGAAGCAGTTCAGCGATGTGCTTGGCGGTACGAACAGCCGTCCTGTTCAGCCGCTGAATGCCCGGGCGGTGCTGCAATAACGTGCTGCGTCTTTTTCGACTCCTCTGACGCAGCTACCTACCGGACAATCAGCAGGGCGGTCTGGCCAAATATTGCAATCCGTTGTGCTTCAGAGTATAGTAAATTGTATTTCCGCAAGCGGCAGGCCCTGCTGCCCCGTTGTGGCAGCATATCCGGCAGAGCGGAGAATCAAGGAACAGTATTTTTCTTCTTGACTTCAGGCCTGCCGCATTGTAGTAAGTAGTAATATATCCTCGTGTAATAGTTGTGATTATACGGGAGAAGGCAATGAGGAATGCCTACGCAAGCCATTAATTTTCTGGAGGAGAAAAATTATGGAGATCAGGCTGAACGGGGAACCGCGCTTCATCAACATGGCCAAACTGACGGTGGCGGGTCTGCTGGAAATCGAGCAAGTGCCGTCGCCGGAGATGGTCGCTGTGCAAATCGATGGTGAAATCGTTCATCGCTGCGCTTACCACGACACCGTGGTCGGCGACAGGAACGAAGTGGATTTGCTGTACTTCATGGCCGGAGGCTGATTAGTCTGCCGGAAAGACAGATTTTTCATTCAACAGGAATACTCTATGCCCAGCAGCGCATTCGCAGCAGCGGATTCCGCAAGGTCCGCACGATGAAGCCGACATCTCTGACTGATGAGCAGATGGACCGCTACAGCCGCCACCTGATCCTGAAAGAGGTGGGGCCGGAAGGACAGATCAAGCTGCTGCGAGCGCGGGTGCTGGTGGTGGGGACAGGTGGGCTTGGCTCGCCTGTCTCTCTGTATCTTGCCGCAGCCGGAGTTGGCACTCTTGGCTTGGTTGATGCCGATGTGGTTGATATATCAAACTTGCAGCGACAGATCGTCCACACCACTGCCGATCTTGACCGCCCTAAAGTGGAGTCAGCGGCGGCCAAGCTGAAGGCGATTAACCCAGAAATCAAAATTGAGCCGTGGCTGCTCTATTTGGATGCCTCGAACATTGCCGAGATTGTCCGGCAGTATGATTTCGTCATTGACGGCACCGACAATTTTGCCACCAAGTTTCTTATCAATGATGCCTGCGTGATGGCGGGCGTTCCTTTCTCGCATGGCGGCATCCTCCGTTTTGACGGCCAAACCATGACCGTCCTGCCGGGTAAGTCCGCCTGCTATCGCTGTTGTTTCCCTGAGCCGCCACCCGCCAAAGCTGTGCCGAGCTGCTCGCAGGCCGGAGTGTTGGGCGCAGTGGCCGGAATGCTGGGCACTATTCAGGCTGCCGAGGCCCTGAAGTTCATCACTGGCGTAGGTGCGCTGCTCACTGACAGCCTTCTCACCTTTGATGCTAAGAGCATGAACTTCCGCCGGGTCAAGCTGCGCAAGCGGCCTGACTGCCCAGTCTGCGGCGAACATCCCACCATTACTGAGCTGACCGACTCCGAGCGTGGAGCCTGCGATCTTCTGTAATACGCCAGCCTTGTTCCTGCACAAATAGTCTGTTGAGTCGGCGACAGATTTATTTAATAAAAACATACCATCTGTTCGACACGTCTTTTAAGCGAACATGCGTTGTGCAATGAACCTCGGCCAAATGTTTCTCGTCGGTTTTGACGGCTGTGTTCTTGACCGCAGTCACTGGCTGACTGCTGCCTTGCAGCAAAGCCCGCCCGGCGGAGTGATTCTTTTTGACCGCAATGTCGATGGTTCAGTGCAAAATTTCAGTTCGCCCGTGCAGCTACGCAATCTGACTGGCCAGCTACGGGAGCTTGCTGCGGAGCCGCTGCTTATCGCGGTGGATCAGGAAGGGGGCAAGGTGCGCAGGCTGAAGGAGCGAGACGGCTTTCCGGCTACGCGCTCCGCCGCTGAACTGGGCAAGACATCGCCCGAACGCTCGACCGTTCCGGCAGCATCAGCAATGGCGGCCACGCTGGCGCAGCACGGCATCAATTTCAATCTCGCTCCGGTAGCGGATTTGAATCTCAATCCGGCCAGCCCGATCATTGCCCGCTGGGAGCGCAGTTTCAGTCATGATGCCGCGCAGGCCGCTGCCCACTGCCGAGCCTTTATTGAAGCGCATCACCATCAAGGCATCGCCTGCTGCTTGAAGCATTTTCCCGGACATGGCAGCGCGCGCAGTGACACCCATCTCGGTTTTGTCGATATCACTAAGGACTGGCAGGAAGTGGAGCTGGATCCCTATCGTCTACTCATCGCGGAAGGGCTTGCTGACGCAGTAATGACCGCACACGTGACGCATCGCGGTGTAGAGCCGAACAACCTGCCTGTCACACTTTCGCCTGCGGTGGTCACTGGCCTGCTGCGGGAGCGACTCAGCTTTGACGGCGTGATTGTCACGGATGACTTGCAAATGAAGGCGGTCACTGACCGCTACGGTTATCAGGAGGCAGTACAGCGAGCGGTTTTGGCTGGTGCTGATTTACTGATTGTAGGCAACAACTTGGTGCGTAATCCTGATGCGCTGAATGAAGGAATAGCCGCTGTGCAGGAACTGCTTGACAACGGTGCGGCTACAGAAGAACGGATTCAAGCCTCCCTTCGGCGGATTGCGGAGCTGAAAGAAAAAATCAACGGAGAACGAACATGGTGAAACAGGACACGCATACTATGTCCATGGGCTACCTCCTCTGAATTTTTGGTTTTTTCGGCGTGCATAGATTTTATTACGGCAAGCCGATCTCCGGCACCATCTGGTTTCTCACTTTGGGGCTGTGCGGATTCGGCTGGCTGATTGATCTGCTCCTCATTCCCGGTATGGATCGGGAGGCCAGCATTCGCTTTGCGCCCGGTGCGAAAGATTACAATACGGCGTGGCTGCTGCTGGTCTTTCTTGGCTTGTTCGGCGCGCACCGCATATACATGGGCAAGTGGCTCACCGGCATTCTCTACTTTTGCACTGGCGGCTTGCTCCTCTTCGGCTGGCTGTACGACTTGTGGACACTGAATGATCAGCTCACGGTGATCAACGCTGGATAACGCCCGCAACTGTCTCAGTGGTGTAATGTCCGCATATTTTCCCTTTGCAATTTTATTGGTAATATGGCAGTATTCGCACGTTAAATTCCAATGTTACCCATCATGAGCACTTGACGCAAAGACCGGCGGTCAAAAAGAACCTTCCGGCATTCCGGCGGGATGCGAACTGAAGTGGCAGCGTTGCGTTGCTGCTCGGCATTCCACCTGATTCCGTCAGCGTGTTATCTTGCTGAAATTAGGCTTCCGTCTTGAATGGCCTTGCGCCACGGACGGTTTTGATTTTGGAACAGTGCAGGAAGGAGAATTTTTATGACCGCAATTGCAGAAAACGCCGCCCAGATCAGCGGCGCAGTGATGGTGATCGGCGGCGGCGTGGCCGGCGTGCAGACTGCGCTTGACCTGACCGAGCTGGGCTACAAGGTCTATCTGGTGGAGAAATCCGCCGCCATCGGCGGGGTCATGGCCCGCTTGGACAAAACCTTTCCCACCAACGACTGCTCGCTCTGCATCCTCGCGCCCAAATTAGTTGAGGCCGGCCGCGATCCGAACATCGAAATCCTCACGCTCTCCGAGCTGGTTGAGCTGAAAGGCGCGCCGGGCAATTTCACCGCCACGATCAGGAAACAGCCGCGCTACATTGACGAGGAAGTCTGTACCGGCTGCGGCCAATGCACGCTCTACTGTCTCAAGCAGATCGGCAACGATTTCAACGAGCACATGCAGGTCAATCACGCCGCGCACATTGATTATTCGCAGGCTGTGCCGACCTCGTACTACATTGACGCAAAAGCCTGCCTCAAGCTGAATCACGACACCTGCGGCCTCTGCGCCGTGGCCTGCCAGGCTGGGGCAATCCGCTTTGACGACACCGAAAAAATTCTTGAAATTCCGGTGGGCGCGGTGATTTTGGCTCCGGGCTTTGGCCGGGTCAGCGATGAGATCATGGCCAAATATGGCTTGGGCAAATTCCAGGACGTAGTCACGGCCTTTGAGCATGAGCGGCTGATGTGCGCCTCCGGCCCGACCGGCGGCGAAATCCTCCGCCTTTCCGATCACAAGCATCCTAAAAAGATCGCCTTCCTCCAGTGTATCGGCTCACGCGATGAGACCTGCGGCAACAACTACTGCTCCTCGGTCTGCTGCATGTACGCGATCAAGCAGGCCAGCTTAGCCCGCGAGCACGATCCGAACTGCGAAATCACGCTGTTCTACATGGACGTGCGCACGCACGGCAAGGGCTTTGACGCGGCCCGCAAGCGGGCGGTGGAAGAGGGCAAGTTCCGGGTGATTTACGCCCGTCCGCCCAAAGTTGAGGACGTATTCGGCGGCGGTTTGATGCTGACCTGGTCAACTGAGGACGGTAAACATCACTGCGAAAAGTTCGATCTGGTCGTGCTCTCACAGGGTTTGGAGGCACCGGACGAGGCGGAAAAGCTGGCGCAGGCCGCTGGCATTGACCTGAACGAATATCTCTTCGCGCAGACTGACCGCTATACTCCGCTGGCAACCAGCCGTCCCGGCGTTTATGTGATCGGCGCGTTCCAAGGGCCGAAGGACATTCCTGATTCCGTCACGCAGGCAGGCGGCGCGGCGGCTCTCTGCGCAGGCCAGCTGGCTCCGGCGCGGGGCAGCGCAACTGTGAAGGCGGTCTTCCCGGATGAGCGCGACATCAGCGCGGAAGAGCCGCGTGTGGGCGTTTTTGTCTGCCATTGCGGCATCAACATCGGCGGCGTGGTCAAAGTGCCTTCCGTGGCGGAATACGCCAGCACCCTGCCGCATGTGGTGTATGCCACGGACAACATGTACTCCTGCTCGCAGGACGCGCAGAAGGTGCTGGTGGAGGCCATCCACAAGCACAAGCTGAACCGCTTGGTCGTGGCTGCCTGCACCCCGCGCACCCATGAGCCGCTCTTCCAGGCGACTCTGCGCGAGGCCGGGCTGAACCGCTCGCTCTTCGAGATGGCGAACATCCGCGATCAATGCTCGTGGGTGCACATGCACGAGCCGGAGCGTGCCACCGCAAAGGCCAAGGATGCGGTGCGAATGGCGGTTGCCAAAGCCTGCTGCCTGACCGCGCTGGAGGAGATGCAGCTGCCGGTCACGCCTTCGGCCTTGGTGATCGGCGGCGGTCTGGCAGGCATGACTGCCGCTTTGACCATCGCTGATCAGGGTTTCGCTGTCGCTTTGATCGAGCGGGGAACGCAGCTTGGCGGCAAGGCCATGCTGCTCACCGCCGACCGCCACGGCAACGATCCGCGCCAGGCTGTGCAGGACGTGATTGCACGGGTCAATGCGCATCCGCATGTCACCGTGCACACAGAAGCCCAAGTGACGGCGTGTTCCGGCTATGTCGGCAACTTCACCACCACCGTGGAGAGCAAGGGCGCGAGCGCGATCATTCACCACGGCGTGACTGTGCTCGCCACTGGCGGCAATGCCTATCAGCCGACGCAGTATTGCTACGGGCAGTCGCCGAAGATCGTCACCCAGCTTGATCTGGAAAAACGCTTGGCCGAAGATCAGGCCGGGCTGAAAGCGGCCAAGCAGGCGGTGATGATTCAGTGCGTCGGCTCGCGGGATGAGGATTTGACCTATTGCAGCCGCGTCTGCTGCGGTCAGGCATTGAAGAACGCCCTGCGCCTGAAAGCATTGCAGCCGGAGATGCAGATTGTCATTCTGTACAGAGATATGCGGGCCTACGGCTTCATGGAGGACGAGTACCGCCAGGCGCGGCAGCTCGGCGTGATCTTCACCCGCTACAGCCTCGACCGCAAACCTGAGGTCAGCGTGAACGGCGATGCGGTCACGCTGACGTATTTCGATCCGCTGCTCGGCGAAACTTTGGCGATGGAGGCTGATCTGCTCGCGCTCTCAACTGGCATTGTCCCGGAAGACCCGACCGCGCTGGCTAAAATGCTGAAAGTGCCGGTGACAGCGGAGAAGTTCTTCTTGGAGGCGCATGTCAAATTGCAGCCGGTTGATCTGCCGGTTGACGGCACCTACGTCTGCGGTCTGGCGCACTCGCCGCGCGGCATGGACGAGACCATCGCCCAAGCCCAGGCGGCGGCTGGCCGCGCCTGCCATCCGTTAGCCAAAGGCTCGGTGACTCCGGCCCCGATTGTCTCCAAAGTGGACCCGGAGAAATGCATTGGCTGCGCAGCCTGCGAAACCTTCTGTCCCTACAAGGCAATTGAGATGTATAAGGACGACAAAAAGCGCAAGGCCCGCACCATCACTGCTTCCTGCAAAGGCTGCGGCGTGTGTGCGGCCCGCTGCCCCACGATGGCGATTGACATGGGCCGCTTCACCCTTGACGGCATCATGGCGCAGATTCACGCCTTTGGGGAAGCCGTGTCAGTATAACCGCATAACAAAGCAGAGAAAGCCTCCCGGA
Source organism: Desulfobulbaceae bacterium UBA5173 (assembly GCA_002413355.1). Taxonomy (GTDB): domain Bacteria; phylum Desulfobacterota; class Desulfobulbia; order Desulfobulbales; family Desulfobulbaceae; genus Electronema. The sequence goes on from DHWV01000056.1 coordinate 24,313, forward strand.
ATGCAACCACATGCTGGGCGGCTTTCTCTGTTGCATGACCGTGCCTGTTCTGCACGTTGCCGGAAAATGGTGCAGCATGGCTTACAATGTATCGGCCACTGTCACTGTAATGTGGTCGGCCTCTTGGTTGCGCAGGGTAAGCGTTCCGCCCATGACCCGCAGAGCCACTGGGTCGTTGAGCGGGGCGCGTTGCTTGACGGTGATTTCAGTGCCAGGCACAAGACCCATTTCCCGAATGCGGCGACCCAGTTCGCCGCCCACTTTGACAGCGGCAATGATGCCACTCTGATTAACCGCCATCTGGCGAAGGCTGATATCTGACATAATCATCCTGTAGAGAAAAAGATTCTGCTGCCGAAGAAGGTGTATCATAACGGCCCTTCTCCGCTTGTCAAGCCGCCTGACAGGATTTTTCTTGACAACCGCGACCGCTCTCCATAGTATAGAAAATATACTGTTCTTACAGGAAGGGCAGGTTATTGAGTCTCATGGAAAAGGGAGGGTGCAAATATGGCTGCTATAGTTCATGCAGGACGTAGCAAACCGACAGATTGGAAGCAAGTTTCCAACGGTCGCGGCATCTATGTTGATGTTGATACAACTGTAGGTGCTTTTAGTTCCAGCCGCCCATGTCCTATGTACCTCACGTCGTTAGGCGGTGATAACAACCATTGGGCAACGACTGGAGCTACATCTATTTACAAAGCAACGCACACTGGTTTCCGGGTCTATGTCAGATGGATTGACGGTAGCCCGCTTACCCCCGAATTCGCTGAAGAACGTGGATGGCACATCAATTGGCTTGGCAGGCAGGAATAGGCAGGCCTTCAGCTTAATGACATTGACATGATTAGATTGCTCCTTCACCTTGTGCCGCTTCTCCGCCTGCTTCGCGCAGCCGGGGCTGAAGGAGATACTTTGTTCTGACGGTTCAAGAGCAAAGACAATCTGGCAGCCACGGTTCAGCGCATGAGCCGTGGCTGTTTTTTTTATTTTCTGCCCAACCTTCTTTCTCAAGGAAGACAGACCATGCAGGCCGACACACTGAAGAAATACCGCCCCTGTCCCACTGTGCATCTGCCCGACCGCACGTGGCCGGACAAAACCATCACGACTGCGCCGGTCTGGTGCTCGGTTGATTTGCGCGACGGCAACCAAGCCCTGCGCCAGCCGATGAATCTGAGCCAAAAGCTGGAGATGTTCAACCTGCTCGTGGAAATCGGGTTCAAGGAAATTGAGGTCGGCTTTCCAGCAGCCTCACAGGTTGAATACGACTTCATCCGCCTGTTGGTGGAAGAGCAGCGCATTCCCGATGATGTCACTGTCCAAGTGCTGACGCAGGCGCGCGAGCCGTTGATCCGCAAAACCTTCGAGGCCCTGCGCGGCGCGAAAAAAGCCATCGTTCATCTCTACAACTCCACCTCGACCTTGCAGCGGGACGTGGTCTTCAAGATGAGCCGGGCGGAGATCATCGCCCTTGGTGTGCAGGGGGCGCGGGTCATCCGTGAGGAGGCGGAGCAATTCGAGGGCGGCGAGATCCGCTGCGAGTATTCGCCGGAGAGCTTCACCGGCACTGAGCTGGATTTTGCGCTGGAAATCTGCGAGGCAGTGGCTGCTGTCTGGGAGCCAAGCGTGGAACGGCCCGTGACCCTCAATCTGCCTGCCACAGTGGAGATGTCCACGCCGAACATCTACGCCGACCA
>DHWV01000056.1:26266-27493 GCA_002413355.1 Desulfobulbaceae bacterium UBA5173
TCTACGCCGACCAGATCGAGTGGTTCATCCGCAATCTGAAGAACCGCGAGGGCATCCGTATCAGTTTGCACGCCCACAACGACCGGGGCTGCGCCGTGGCCGCCACTGAGCTGGCCTTGCTGGCCGGAGCAGATCGCGTTGAAGGCACCTTGTTCGGCAACGGCGAGCGCACCGGCAACGTGGACATCCTCACCTTGGCCTTGAACATGTTCAGCCAGGGCGTTGATCCCAAGCTCGATTTCTCGAACATCAACCGGGCGGCCGAGGTCTATCAGCGCTGCACCGGCCTGCCTGTGCATCCGCGCCATCCCTACGTGGGCGAGCTGGTCTACACCGCCTTCTCCGGCTCGCATCAGGACGCGATCAGCAAGGGCATGGAGGAGATGGAGAAGAAGCCCGACGGCAGCCTCTGGGCGGTGCCGTATCTGCCCATTGACCCGAAAGATGTGGGCCGCACCTATGAGTCCATCATCGTCATCAACAGCCAGTCCGGCAAGGGCGGTGCAGCCTTTGTTATGAATCAGGAATTCGGCTACAAGCTGCCCAAGAAGATGCGGCCAGGCTTTGGCCGGGTGGTGCAGGAGGAGACCGAGCGGGTCGGCAGCGAGCTGTCCGCGCAAGCGGTCTTCGCAGTCTTTGAGCGGGAGTATCTTCTCCAGCAGCGGGGAGGTTTCCGGCTGAAACAGTTTGATGTGGTCAAGCGACACATTGATGACAACGAGGCCACCTCCGCTGCCGAGATTGAAGCTGTCTTGGAGATTAGCGGCAGCGAGGTGAAGCTGCGCGGAACCGGCAACGGTGTGTTGGATGCCTTCTGCGCCGCCTTGCAGCAGGCGGGACTGCACTTCACCCTCAGCTCCTACCACGAACACGCCCTGACCGAAGGCGCATCGGCCAAAGCAGTCACCTATATCGAGGTGATGGACACCCGTCCCGGCGGCACCGGCGAGGCGTGGTGGGGCGCAGGCGTGGACACGGACATCATTGTTTCATCTATCAAGGCACTGCTGAGTGCGCTCAACCGGATGCAGGCAGGACGATGAAAGCCGAGCAGGCAGCTGTGATCCTGCCTGCGTACTGTCAATTATTTTGGTGCGCTGCGTCAGCTTCCGTTAAATACGGCCCGAAGCGGCAGAAAAAGCCATTTGTATAGCCAGAGCACAATAAAATGACCACAGAACGGCCTGCTGAAAAAGTTCATCGGTGGAACAGCCGAGTTTTCTCCTG
>DHWV01000004.1 GCA_002413355.1 Desulfobulbaceae bacterium UBA5173
CCGCCCCGGTCGATGTCGCCGATCAGCAGGGCAGGAGCGTGCGCGTGCTGCGCCATGCGCATGTTAACAATGTCGTGCGCTTTCAGATTGATTTCGCCCGGACTGCCCGCTCCTTCGAGAATCATACAGTCATGCTCGGCGGCCAGCTCGTCGTAGGCGGTTCGGACGGTTTGCCAGAGCTTGTCTTTATAGCGCACATATTCCGCCACCCGCATGGTGCCGACCGGCTTGCCCAGCACAATCACCTGGCTGCCCACATCGGAAGAGGGTTTGAGAAGGACAGGATTCATGCGCACGTCGGGATCAAGGCGGCAGGCTTGCGCCTGCACCACCTGCGCCCGCCCCATCTCGCCGCCGTCCTTGGTGACAAAGGAGTTAAGCGACATGTTTTGGGCCTTAAATGGGGCTACGCGTAGGCCGTCTTGCAGGAGAACGCGGCACAGCCCGGCAGCAAGGACGCTTTTTCCCACATCCGAACCGGTGCCCAGCAGCATCAAGGCCGGAGTTTTCTTGCGCACCTTGGCCGCGCTGCGGTGTTCCGGGGCCAGCAGACAGCGCAGAGCCTCTAACAGGCGGGCATTTTCCTCGTCGAGCCGGACAGCGACGCGGAAATATGCGCCGTCCACGCCTTCATAGTTGTCACAGACCCGGATGGCGATTCTGTATTCATACAGAAGCCGTTCAGCCAGATCCTGCGCTGTCATCAGTCCGTTTAGGCGGACAAAAAGGAAGTTGGCCGCGCCGTCAATCACCTGCAAGCGGGGCATGGCGGCCAGCCCGCAGCGCAGCTCTTCACGATTGCGGCGGACAGTTTCCCGGCTGCGGCGAAGGTAGTCTGCATCGCCCAGCACCACTGCCCCTGCCGCCTGGGCAAGGTTGTTCACCGGCCACGGCGCAATTTGTTCCCTGATTTTCTCGCAGAGCGGCTCGGCGGCAGCAAGAAAGCCGAGGCGCAGGCCGGGAATAGCGAAGAGCTTAGTCAGCGAGCAGAGCGTGATGATGTTGTCCCGGCAGCAGGTCAACGATTCATAGCCTTCAACAAATCCGGCAAAGGCTTCGTCAATCAGGAAGAGCACTTCCGGGTGCCGCCCGGCCAAAGCCAGCAGCTTGCTTCGGTCGCACATGTAGCCCGTCGGGTTGTTCGGCTGACCAAGGATCAGCACGTCGCCGGGCCGAAGCAGACTGTAAATGCTGTGCAGATCGGGCTGAAAGTCCTTGTCCGCCGCCAGCGGCACTGGCAGCACTTTGACTCCGGCCTGAGCGCAGGCATGACGGTAGTCGATATAGGCTGGAACAGGAATGACCGCCCGCTGCGGGGCCAAGGCGCGAACAGCGGCGTACAGCAGCTCGGATGTGCCGTTGCCGACGACAATCTGGCTGGAGCCGATCCGCCAGCAATTGGAGATCGCCCTGACCAAATCCGTTGCTTCTGGGTCAGGATAATGGATGATCTCCGGCAGGCGGGCGGCTACAATCTGCCAAAGCTGTTCCGGGGGGCCGAGCGGATTGATGTTGGCACTGAAGTCGAGAATATCCTCGATCGTGCAGCCAAGCTTAGCCGCCAGCCTGCCGATGTTGCCGCCGTGTGTGCTGTTCATGCTGTCAACCCCAGTGCCGCGAAGGGCGGCAGCTCCAAAATCTCCATAAAGCTGCTAACATGCCAGCGGGCATCAAGGGACGGATTGTTGAACGCGATCAAATCAACTCCGGCAGCTGCGGCGTGCCCTTGATCAACGCTGGAGTCACCGATGAACACGGCTTCGTCCGCAGTCAAACCGAAATGCCGGAGAATGACATGCAGGGCATCGGGGGCGGGCTTGGGCCGGGGCACGCTGGCGGCGGTCATGACGATCTCGAAATGTTCGCGTAGGCCGAAGAGATCGAGAATCAGATCCATCGAGGTGGTGCGGTTGGTGGAGATGGCCCGATGACAGCGCGGCGTGATGATTTTCAAAAAATCATGCAAATCTGGAGCCATGATCATGTGACGGAGATAGGGCGCATAGTCGAGCGACTGCGAATAGCGGCTGGCCTCCTCCATGCTGATCCGACCGTGATTGCGGAAAATATAGCGGATTGAATCGGCCACGTTGTGCATGTGGACATATTCAATCTCCGCCTCGCTCATCGGCGGGCAGCCGAAATGGACGAGCAGATCGTTGTAATAAACACGGTTGGCCTCGCGGGAGTCGAACAGCACTCCGTCGCAATCAAAAACGACAAGTTTAAGCATGGGTTCTGTTCTTTTAAACCGTGGCATGTTCCGCATCTGCAACAGCTCGTCTTCTCCGGCAGCGTTCCGCGATGATCACCGACTTCAACTCCAGCACAGCCTGCTCCAGTCGGTCGTTGACGATCAGATAGGTGTAGGCATCAGCGGCCTGCATTTCTTTCTTTGCGTTGGTGAGACGGCGACGCAGGCTTTCCTCGTTCTCAGTGCCGCGACCGCGTAGCCGCCGTTCCAATTCAGTCAACGACGGCGGGGCAATGAAGACCGTCACCGGCTGGGCATTGCGCCGTACCTGCTCGGCTCCCTGCACGTCAATGTCGAGGATCACGTCCGCGCCCGCAGCCAAACGGCTGTCCACTTCCTGCCGTGAGGTGCCGTAGAAATTGCCATGTACCTCTGCCCATTCCAAAAAACCGTACTGATCGCGCACTGCCTTGAACTGCTCATGGCTGACAAAATGATAATCGCGCCCGTTCACTTCGCCGGGCCGGGGCTGGCGGGTGGTGTGCGAGACCGAAAAGGACAGTCCAGGTAAATCGGCCATCACCTGCCGCAGAATGGTGGTCTTGCCGCAGCCGGACGGCGCGGACAATACAATCAAAATGCCCTCACTCATGGTCTTCCTCCTCGTGCAGCAGCAATCGAGCGGGGTTCGCTTGCTCCTTGTCCAAGGCCGCCAAACGCTGGCTGATGGTTTCCGGCTGCACTGAGGTCAGCACCAAATGCCCGCTGTCCAGAATGATGATGCCACGGGTGCGGCGGCCTTCGGTCACATCAATCAGCCGCTGCTCCTGCCGGGCCTCTTCCTTCAGCTTGCGGATGGGCGAGGAGCCGGGATTGACCACAGCCAAGATGCGGCTGATTTTGATCGCATTACCAAAGCCTACATTGATGAGCCGGTTATCCATTATTCGATGTTTTGCACCTGCTCGCGCAGCTTTTCGATTTCGTTTTTCATCTCCACGCCGAGCCGGGCAACAGAGGCGTTGGATATTTTTGAGGCCAGCGTATTCACTTCGCGCAAGAATTCTTGTAGAAGAAAATCCAGCCGCCGTCCAACCGGCTCGTCGCTGTCAAGAAAGCTGCGGAACTGGCTGATGTGGCTGGTCAGACGCACCACTTCTTCAGTGACATCGGTTTTATCCGCCAGAATCGCTGCCTCTTGCGCTAACCGGCTCGGATCGATGTCCATACCTGCCAGCAGCCGCCGGATGCGATCTTGCAACTCTATCTGCCGCTGCTCGACAATCTGGGGAATGGCGTTGGCCACCTCCCGCACCAGCGCGGCAAAAGAATCCAAGCGGCTGTTCAGCTCCTCTTTGAGGCTCTGGCCTTCCTGCTCGCGCATTCGGTCGCAGTCGGCAAGGGCAGCACGGACTGCCTGCTCGATCAGCGGCCATTCCTGCTCTATGTCTGGACTTTGCTCCTGCTGGACAATGATGCCGCGCTGGGCGAGCAGATCGCTCAGGCTGATCTGGCAGCCAAGGCCAAGCTGCTCCTTGAGTTGAAGCAGGCAATGGTGGTACTGCCGGGCCAACTCCATGTCCACCGCCAGCACCGTTCCGGCCGTGGCATTGCCCCGGAAGGAGATGAAAACTTCCACCCGGCCACGGTCCATTTGCGCTACTACGGTCTTTTTTACCCGCTCTTCTAACCCGGCGAAGGCTGTCGGCAGCACCACACGCTGGTCAAGAAAGCGGTGATTAACGGTGCGGATCTCCGCCACCCAATTCTGTCCGTCCGCCTCTCCCCGGCCAAAGCCGGTCATGCTGCGGGGCCGCATCACAAGCCCTCCGCAGCCAAGGCCGCCAGCAATTCGTCGCAGCTGGCCGAGGCCGTGCCAACTTTGCCGACCACAATCCCGGCGGCATGGTTGGCGAGCACTGCCGCCTCAGTCATTGAGCAGCCAGCGGCTAGCCCCAAGGACAGGGCTGCCGCAACCGTGTCGCCTGCGCCGGTCACATCAAAGACCTCTTTAGCCATAGTCGGAATCTGCACCATCTTGTTGTCGCCCTCCAGCAAGGCCATGCCCGCCTCGCCACGGGTGATCAGCACCGCGCCGCAGGCCAGCTTCTGTTTGATTGTACGGGCAGCGGCCAGCAGCGACGCTTCATCGCTGATTTCCATTCCGCTCAGTTTCGCCGCCTCAAAGTTGTTTGGGGTGATGACTGTTGCGCCGACGAACTTTTCTGCATTGACCGGCTTGGGGTCAACGATCAGCGGCAGCAGACGGCCATTGCACCGCAGTTCGGCCAACAATTCGTGCAGTCGCCGCATCAGCGGTTCACAGACCACGCCTTTGGCGTAATCAGACACCAGCACGGCATCGAACTGGGCAAGATTGCGTTCCAAATAGGCCAGCAAGCCGTGCAAAGTCTGCGCAGAGGGCGGGCCGCTTTTTTCCCGGTCATAGCGCACCACTTGCTGCCGTTGGGCCACCACCCGCGTCTTGATGGTGGTTGGACGGCTGCCTTTGATCAGGCCGTCGGCAGGTGCGCCTGCGACCTGCATCAGGCGCAGCAGTTCCTCGCCCATCACGTCGTTTCCGATGATGCCGCAGAGAGCGCAGCGGCCTCCCAGCGAGATGATGTTCCGTACCACGTTCGCGCTACCGCCTAAAAGCAGCTCTTCCTTGGTGACTTCGACCACTGGCACCGGTGCTTCCGGGGAGATGCGGGACACCGTGCCCCAAATGAATTGGTCAAGGATCACATCGCCGACCACCAAGATGTTGGCATCGGCAAAACGGTCAATTGTGTCGCGCAGCATCAACAGTCAAGCTCCAGCAGACGGTCCGCCGTGCGTTCAGCGGCAAAGACCAAGGATTCCAAATCAAGAAAATCGAGTACATGCTGATCAAAAAGCATCTTCACCCGCGCTGCGAAGCCGTCTTCTGGCTCCGCAGCCCAGAAGAGGAGCAGCACCGGCACGCAGGGCAGAATGGGAATAACCAATCCCACAGTTGCGCTTTGCGCTGTCGACGTTGTGCCAAGAGAACTGCCCAGCTCAATCAGCCGTTCCGCCCTATTTGTGAAACGTTCGGCCAGCCGTTCTTCGCAATACGTGGCCAAAGTGCGCACTTTTGAAATCGAATTCGGTAGGCTTTCCAAGCCATTCCACGTACCGTCCGGCATTCTGCCGCCGCCGGAGGCAACGTAATTGCAGAGCAGGACTTGATCTCTGGGATCGGCAGGCAGTTTGCCCTTCAAAAAAATGCCGGACGCACCCAACCGCACTGGGCGGTTCAAAAAAGGAAAACTAAGGAATTCAGGCTCGGTGGCAGACCAAACCGCGCCGAGGCGGGGAGCAAGATCGCGTAAATCCAACCCCTGCATTTTGGAGCGAAGATGCGCGGCCAAGGCAGTGTGCCGCTCCTCCTGACCGCACTCTAGCGTATTCGCCGCCGCGCTGCCGCCGTCAAGCAGCTCCGGCGGCAGGCCGTCCCGTTTCAGATGCGGACAGCGTGCCGCCGGAATTCCGGCTTTGGTGACAGCGGCGGCAAAGGCGAGGCAAGCTGGATAACCGCATTCGCCGCAGTTGGATCCGGGAGTGTGCCGCAGGAACTGGTAGGGATTCATCCGCCAGCAGGGAGGAAAGAAAGACTACTTCAGCTTGGCGTTGAGGCTCTGCGTGACTTCGCTGGTGACATCGACGGCGTTGTCAAAATACAGCACGGCCGTGTTGGGCAGAACGATGGAATAGCCTTTGGCGGCGGCGACTTGGCGGACGATGCCCTCCAGCTCCTTCATGATCGGAGCCAGATGTCTGTCCTGAAGATTTTTCATCTCCATGTTGGCGTTGTCCTGCTTGGCATCCAGATCGCGGCGTTTTTTCTGGAATTCCAAGAGCTGTTCTTGTTTTTTGTCGTCGCTCCAGACCGAGGCTTTCTTCTTCATCTCTTCCTGAAAGGCGATCAGCTCATTTTTGTCTTTTTCCAGAGCTGCCTTCAGCTCCTGCATCCTCTTTTCAATTTTGTCCTTGGCGGCCAAGCCTGCTGAAGATTTCGTCAGCACTGTCTGAATGTTGAGGACGGCAATTTTCATTTCCGCAGCCGCAGGGACAGCGTGCAGCAGCAAAAAAAACAGAGCGAACACAGCCGCTACACGGCCTGATTGAATTGTCACAGCAGTTCTCCTTGATTGAACGATGAATGCAGGGGGAAAATGATTCCGAAACAGAGCGAACTAATTGACAGGATGGCAGAAAAACACTGCTGTCAGGCTCTCCGCCATCCCGGAGCGGAAAGCCTGAATTCATGCTTGAAGCAGATATTACTCAGCAAAGACGAAATCGTCTCTCCGGTTCTGCGCCCAAGACTGTTCGTCCTGACCGAAAACCAGCGGCTTTTCTTCGCCCCAGCTCACGGTGGACAACCGACCAGCTTCAACGCCGAGATGGATCAGATACTTCTTGGCCGCATTGGCGCGTCGCTCGCCCAGCGCAAGGTTGTACTCGCGCGTACCGCGCTCGTCGCAGTTACCTTCGATCCGTATCTTTTTCCCCTTGTTCTCTTTGAGAAAATCGCCGTTATGCTCGATCCTGCTGACTTGGTCGCCTTCAACTTTAGAGGAGTCATACTCGAAATAAACCGGCAGCATCGGCCCGGAGGTGCGGCCTTCAGCAAAAGTGCCCTGCCCGTTCGCGCCGGGGCCTGCATTGGTCAGCGGCTCATTGGCACCAGGAGTCTCGCCAGTGGCCGCCTCCTGCTTGCTGCCTGCTGCGGCAGCTGCCGCAGCACCGTCATCAGCGGGCTTCTTTTTGCCGCAGCCGGTCAAAGAAAAAGGAACGGCCAAAGCCAGAAAAATACACAAACACAACTTCTTGCTCACTTGCATCTTCATCTCCGTACTTAGGTGAAAAAAACATCAGGAATGGTTCTCCGTATCCTACCAGAACAGGGGGGAAATTCAACATTTTTTTGCGGAAAAAGGAATTCCCTTGCAAAACCTGGCCAGCCCATCTACTCTTAAAAGGTTTCAGGGGCCGGGTTTTGCCGTGAAAACAAGACCTGGCAGGCAGCGCACACTTCAGCCAAGCAGCAGAACACAGTGATTCCCAAAAAGTCAGTCAACGTTGACAGCGCAGAGGAGCTGATCTGCACCAGCAGATTCGGCAGCTTTTTCGGTGTGCCGCAGCCGGTTTTCGACCGCGTCTGGCAGGCCCTGAGCAGCCCGGAGAGCAGGCCGGTGGCCTATGTTTCGATGGAGATCGGCGCAGACCCGGACATCTTCCATCCAGTACAGGATTTCCTTCGGGTGCAGGGCGGTGCCAAGAGCGAGAACCCGGCCTGCCTGCGTCAGATAGAAAAATATCTGCGCGGCCCCCGCAAGATTCCCAACTACAGCGGCGGCCTTGGCGTACTGGCGGGTGACACCCTGAAGAGCTTCGCTGACCTGCACATGCCGGTTTTTGCTGTCTCCCTGCTTTACCGGGAAGGCTATTTTTCTCAGTTAGTTGACTCCAGAGTTGGCCAGATTGACCAAGCGACCCAGTGGAATCCTGAGAATACGCCCAGCCTCTTTCGCTTAGAAGATCCAGACAAGCCTGGCGAGCCGCTGGAATTGACCGTGCCGTTTTTCAACGAGTACGACCATCCTACCGAAGCCAAGGCCCATGTCTGGATGAAGATGGAGATCAGCGAGGAGCTGGATTATTTTGTGCCGGAATTCCTTTTGGATTACTCGATTCCCTCCTCGCCGCCTTGGGTGCGGGAGGCAGGGCTGCGTCTGTATAGCTCGAAATCCGATATCATGAAGGCCAATCAGCGGCGGATGCTCGGTTCGGGCGTTTTGCCGTTGGCTGAACGGCTGGGGCTGACCTTTGGCACTATTCATCTCAACGAGCAGCACGGCGTGACGGTTACGCTACATCTCATTCTCCGCCAGTTAGAGAAAACGTTAGGGCCGAACTGCCGTAGCTGCATGAGCGACAAGGATATTCTGGCAGCGGCGGACGAAGCGGCCAAGCGGATTGTTTACACCATTCATACCCCGGTCAAGGCTGGGCATGACCGCTTTGCCCGTTCGCTCTACACCGGCATCAGTCACGCCACCGGCTGCCGCATCCTTGACCTGCTCGCCAACGACCCGGAATCGCCGCACGAGTACAACTTCACCGCCTTCGCCATGCGAGTCAACCGGGCGGTGAACAGCGTCAGCCGCCTGCACCGGGACGTGACCCGCAAGCAGTTCCCTGAGTTTGCGGATAAAATTAGGGCAGTGACCAACGGCGTGCATCATCTGACGTGGATCAGCGAGGCACGGGCGAGGATCTTTGACAACACGGACGAGCTGCTGGGCTGGCGCGATGATCCCGGCATCTTCGGCGAAGCGCGGCTGGAGGAGGATCCAGCCTTCCCAGGCAGACTGAAGCAGGCCTGGGAAGAGGACAACCGCGTCCTTGTCGCCTATGTCAACCGAATGCTCAGTGAGCACCGCGCCTTGGCGGAGACAACGTGGATTGATCCACCCAACTATCTTTCCCATCTCAAGCAGGGCGAGGGCAGCCTGCTCAGTCCCGGCGTGTTCACCATCGGCTTTGCCCGACGTTTTTCAACCTACAAGCGGGCTGACCTGATCTTTGAGGACATCCCCGCGCTGGCCGACATCCTCTTGCAGAACAACTGGCGGGTCAACTTCCTCTTTGCCGGTAAAGCGCATCCGCAGGACGAGCCAGGCAAGTCGGTGCTCAAGCTGATCTTGGACAACCAAGAGGAGCTGTACCGGCGCAGCAAGGGCTTGGCACGGCTGATCTTCATCCCCGGCTATGACATGAAGATCGCCAAGATGATGGTATCAGGCGTGCATACGTGGCTGAACAGTCCCAAGCGGCCCTTGGAAGCCTCTGGCACCAGCGGCATGAAGGCAGCGATGAACGGCGTGCCTAACCTCAGTGTGATGGACGGCTGGTGGGTGGAAGGCTATCATGAGGGCCAGACCGGCTGGAAGTTCGGTTATGAAGGGCCAATCCGCCACGACAGCTTGAGCGAGGATCCAGCCACCCTGCTGTATGGCGAGGATTCGCGCTCGTTCTATGAGCTGCTGCCCAAGGTGTTGGAGCTGTTCTATGCCCGCCCGGATGAGTACCTCAAGCTGGCGGTCAACAATCTGCGGCTGAACGTGCCGATCTTCAACACCCACCGGATGGCGGCGGAGTATGTCCGCAAGTACGAGCTGCGGCTCGCCCCGGAGACTGAAGCCCGCGTCCTCGGCTTCGCCCGGCTCTACAAAAGCGACTCCTGCGACTGGACAAACCCGCAGGCTCAACAGGCATAGACTGAAAGGAGAACAGCATGGCCCGTCATATCAATCCGAGCGGATCGACCAACAAAGCCATTGACGCGCTAGACCGCAAACGGGAGCGGGAACGCCGCCGCATTCTCAGCAAGGCAAGGGACACGGCCCCGGAACTGGCTGTCAGGGTGGTGCAGCGGCTCCTGGACGCGCACATCATTGAGACCAACGATGTGCAGGCCATTCAGGATGGCTTTGAGCGGCAGCTACGCGAGCCTGCGGAGATGGAGGAGTTTGAGATCCGCCTGAAGATCGCTGACATTCGCAGCGTGGCACCAGACCCGAACATCCTCAGCCTCTATCTGACCGCCTACATCATTGATCATCTTGTTGACCATCCGAAGGTGCAGGATGTGTTCGGCGACGACGCAGCTATTTACGCTGCGGTTGATTCCGTGCTGTCCAAACTCCGCTCTGGGGATGATGACTGATGAGCGGGATCAGGCGGCCTGCGCTGGTCTTTGCCAACAAGAAAGGCGAGATCATTGATTATGACGGCTTGGAGATGGCGGGCAGCAGCGCGGGCGAGTTCCGCCGCTTGGAGCCTGAGGAGCTGATCCCTCTGCCGGAAGGCAGCGAGCTGTTTGTCCTGCCCGGCAGGCTGCCTGTGGGCATTGAGGCGGACAGCGGCGAAGCGGCCCTGCTCGATGAAAATCCCTATGACGGCAGCCCGGAGATCTCAGCAGTGGCCGCCTTCATGGCCCCAGCGCACACCGCCATTTACTCCGCCGCCTATCAGACCCAGCCGAACGCCCCGCTCCTGCCGCTCTTCGCTTACACCGCTGTGGGCTGGCAGGATGGCAGATTCGTGGTTGCCGCCTTCCGCAGCGACAGCGACATCCGCCAAGACCCCAAGGGCTTCAACCAGAAGCAGATTGACAAGAAGACAGCGGCCAAGCTAAAGCAATATCCGCACAACCGCCTCATCCAGCATCTCGGCAAATGCTGCCTGACCTACGCCTGTCCGGCTGCCCGCAACTACTTCCTTGGCCGTTGGGAGGCCCCGCTGCCGACCTCGCCTTGCTGCAACGCGGGCTGCATCGGCTGCATCTCCCAGCAGCCGAGCGGCTGCTGCCCGTCCACGCAAGATCGCATCCATTTCGTTCCCTCCGCATCTGAGCTGCTGGAAATCGCTGTGCCGCATCTGGAAAAGGCGGACAGGGCGGTGGTCAGCTTCGGCCAAGGCTGCGAGGGCGAACCGCTGCTACAAGCACCCACGTTGGAATCCTCCATCCGCCAGATGCGGGCGCAGACCAGCAAGGGCACGATCAACCTCAACAGCAACGCCAGCATTCCTGCCGCTGTTGACCGGCTCGCCACCGCTGGGCTGGACTCGATACGGGTGTCGATGAACTCCGCCCGCACCGAGTTCCACCGCCGCTACTACCGCCCCAAGAATTTCTCCTTTGCCGAGGTGCGCCAGACCATCGAGGTGATGAAGGGGCATGGCCGCCACGTTTCGCTCAACTACTTCATCCTGCCCGGCTTCACCGACGATCCCGACGAATACGCCGCTCTCTGCGAGCTGATCGAAGCCTGCCCGCCTGACCTGATCCAGCTCCGCAACCTGAACATGGACCCAGAGCATTACCTAAAGACCGTCGGCCATGCGCCAACCAAACCCGCGCTGGGGATGCTCCGCTGGCTGGAGCTGCTGAAGGCCCAGTTCCCGCAGCTCAAGTTCGGCTATTTCAATCCCGCCTTGCGGTGAAAGCAGCACCCGCCGCCGTAAGGATGCGCGGCGTTCCTCTGCCGCAGACTGCCAAATGCCCCTCTGCCGTCGGCCAACCTGGCCGGGTGCACACTACCATAACCACGCCCAGCCATGCGGCGGCAGAAGATTTCTCCCTATAGCCGAAATGAACAGGACGAACAAAATAACACCAATGTGTTGGAGCAAAGCATGAGAGAGTTCAGCGTCATCATCGAGCGGGACGAGGAAGGCTGGTTTGTTGCCACCGTGCCTGAGCTGCGCGGCTGCCATACGCAGGCACGGTCGCTTGACCAGCTGATGGAGCGAGTCAAAGAGGCGATAGAGCTGTGTTTGGAGGTAGAGACTCCGGTAGCCAATCAATTCATTGGCATCCAGCGGGTGGCTGTTGCGGCATGAGCATATTTCCCTCACTGACAGGCGGCAGATTGATCAAGGCCTTGGAGCGTGTCGGGTCTGTAGTTATCCGCATCAAAGGTAGCCATCATTTTCTGCGGCACGAAGATGGCCGCTGCACGGTTGTGCCAGTGCATGGGAATGAGAGCATCGGCAAGGGGCTTTTTGCACAAATACTGCGGGATTGCGATCTCAGCAGGGAAGAATTGCAAGAGTGCCTTTGAGAGAGGTGTGTTTCAAGGGCACCCTTGAGGAAAAGTAGTGGGTACCCATCAGGCATTCTGGTGGGTACCCTTGAGAATATCTGGAGGGTACCCACTAACGTGTCTGATGGGTACCCTGTAGACTGCCTGATGGGATCCCTCCAGTTTGGCGGCAGGGTGCCCTTGAGGATGCCTTTCGTAGGGTCACGACATGTCGTGACCCTACCCCACAAACAACACAGGTGCGCAGGCTATGCAATTTGATTTCAATGAGGAGAAGAATCAGCTCCTGCTGCGCGAGCGTGGCGTTACATTTCAGGATGTGATCAAGGCTGTCCTGAACAAGGGCGTGCTGGCTGACTTCCCTCATCCCAATGCTGACCGTTACCCAAATCAGCGCATTCTTGTTGTGGAGATTGACCGCTACACGTGCTGCGTGCCATATGTGACCGACGGAGCAACGATGTTCCTCAAAACCATCTTTCCGAGCCGTAAATTCATGCACCTGCTGGAGGGCGAAAAATGACCATGCCGAACAAGACAGCTCCGCTGGATCAGGAAGAGCAGGACTTGCTGGAAGCGATTGAGCAGCTCGACGCGCAATCCTTGCCTCCCGTATCTCCAGAACGGCAGCAGCTCTTCCGGGAAGCTGCGGCCAGCTTTGTCAGCAGGGAAACCAGTCTGAGCATCAGCATGGATGCCTTGGACATGGAGGAGCTGCGCAAGCGGGCGGCCAGCAGAGGCATCAGATGCCAGTCGTTTGTCAAAGACATCCTGCATAAGTATCTCACTGGCCAGCTTCTTGAGAAGAACGCCTGCTGAGGCCCGGCAGAAAATCTGGTGGGCACCCTTGAGAATATCTGGAGGGCGCCCATCAGACACGTTAGTGGGTACCCTTGAGACACGCTGATGGGTACCCTCCAGTTTGGCAGCAGGGTGCCCTTGAGGATGCCGGATGTAAGGGCGGTTCGCAAACCGCCCCTACCCCACAAACAACGCAGGTGCGCAGGCGATGACGAATGAAGAGCTGCTGAAGGTGATAGAGGAAGCAAAGGCAAGCGGGGTGACGAGGCTTAACCTGAACGGGAAAGGTCTCGCTGCTCTGCCAATAGAATTATTTCAGCTAACAAATCTGAAAGCACTTAACCTCAACAGTAACCAGTTGACGATACTACCTCCAGCAATCTCTCGTTTAGTTAATTTAACTGAACTTAATCTTAGTTTCAACAATCTAACCAAGCTGCCTCAAGAAATCTACCAGCTATCTAAATTAACCACACTTGACCTATACGAAAATCATATAGCCAGCCTGCCCTCTGAAATCTGCCAACTTACCAAATTGGGTTATTTGGAACTTGATGGCAACCCACTTATCTCCCCGCCAATAGAGATCGCCCAACAAGGCATTAACGCCATCCGCCAGTATTTCACCGAGCTGGAGAAAGGCAAGCAGCCCCTCAACGAAGCAAAGATCATCCTCATCGGTGACGGCGCAGCAGGCAAGACCTCGCTCACCAAGCGGCTGATCAGCAACGAGTTTGACCCGCTGGAGCCTGTGACGCATGGTATCCGCATCACGCCTTGGCCCGTGGAGAGCGGCGGCAGGCAGATCAAAGCCAACATCTGGGACTTTGGCGGCCAGGAGATCATGCACGCCACGCACCAGTTCTTCCTTTCCAAGCGCAGCCTGTATGTCATCGTGCTGGATGGCCGCAAAGACGAGCAGGCGGAATACTGGCTGCGGCATGTCAGCGCGTTTGGCGGCGGCTCGCCCGTGCTGATTGTCCTCAACAAGCAGGATGAGAACTGCGGCTTTGACCTCAACCGCGCCCACCTGCTGCGCAAGTATCCGGCAGTGAAAGGCTTCTATTCCACCTCCTGCAAGAAGGACACCGGCATTGGGGAGTTCCGGGCCGCGCTGCTCGCAGCCTTGGCGCAGGTGCCGCTGCTGGAGACCCGCTGGCCCAAGAGCTGGTTTCTGGTCAAGGAGCGGCTGGAGCAGATGCCCACGCCCTACATCAGCTGCGACGAGTACGAACGCTATTGCCACGAAGCAGGCATCGCCGAGCGGCAGAGCCAGGAGGTGCTGGTTGAGTTCCTCAATGATCTCGGCGTGGCTGTGCATTTCAAAGAGCTGGAGCTGAAGGACACCCACGTGCTCAATCCGCTCTGGCTGACTAATGGTGTCTATCGTTTAGTCACTGCTGATCAAACCGCCTTGCAGGGAGGTGTGCTTGAGAAAGCTGACCTGCGCAGTCTGCTGGAGAAACGGAGCGCGGAGGACTACGACTACCCCGGAAGCAGGCACAGATATCTGCTCGCTCTGATGCGCAAGTTTGAGCTGTGCTACGAGCTGAACAACGAGGCTGTGCTCATCCCGCAGCTGCTGCCGGTCAAAGAGCCGGTGTTCACCTTTGATGAATCCGCCTCGCTCCGTTTCGTCCTCCATTATCCCCACTTCCTGCCGCCCTCGGTCTTCCCGCGCTTCTTGGTCAGGGTGCATAAGGACATCAAGGCTGATCTGCGCTGGCGCACCGGCGTGGTCTTGGTCAATGAGGAGTTCGGCGCGGAGGCCTTGGTCAGCGCGGACAACGAGACGCGGCAGATCAGCATCTTCGTCAAGGGCAGCCAGCGCAAGGACTACTTCGCCGTGCTGCTGCTCTTCTTCCGCGAGATCAACAGCAGCTTTGAGCAGCTTGCCGTCAATGAGCTGGTGCCCATGCCGGATGCGCCAACAGTCACGGCCCGTTACAGCACTTTGCTCAAGCTCGCGGAACGGGGCAAGGATGACTATCTTCCCGATGATTCGGAGAAGGAGTATAGTGTCAGCGAGCTGCTCGGCTTGGTGCAGTTTAATGAACAAGCTGACGTGCTGGAGAAGATACTCAGTATCGTCATGCGAATGGAGGACAAGCAGCTTGAGGATGAGCAATCATTCATCGAACGAGCGCATAATCTCCTTGAACTGAAACCCAGCTTGTTCGGCATTGGAATCAATGCTAATGTGGTAATAGATGAACTGTTCAAGTTGCTGAAGCAGCAACGCGCCAAGCGCAAGAAGCAAGGAGAAACTCACCCGTAAGATTGTATGAATCCAGTGCGTTGACAAGGAAACCGATATGAACATCCGCCGTCAGCTGGAAGCGCAGGAACTGCTTGTTCTCTCACCGCACGCCTGCTGTAGCAGCAGGTCGAGGGGACGGCTCCGCGTAGAGGAACCCTGCGACCTGCGCACTGCCTTTCAGCGCGACAGAGATCGTATCATCCATTCCAAGACCTTCCGCCGCCTCAAGCACAAAACCCAGGTGTTCCTCGCGCCCACCGGCGACCACTACCGCACCCGCCTCACCCACGTCTTGGAAGTCTCCCAGATAGCCCGCACCATTGCTGTCTGCCTACGCCTGAACGAGCACCTTGCTGAAGCTGTCGCCCTTGGCCACGACCTTGGCCATACGCCCTTTGGCCATGCCGGAGAACACACCCTCAACCGCCTGCATCCGGGCGGCTTCCGGCATTACATCCAAAGCCTGCGGGTGGTGGATTTCCTCGAAAACCACGGGCAAGGGTTGAACCTGAGCTGGGAGGTGCGCAACGGCATTGTTAAGCATTCCAAAGGCTACCGCGACATCCTGCCTGACGACAGCCGGGAGCTGCCCGCCACGCTCGAAGGACAGGCGGTGCGGGTGGCGGACATCATCGCCTATCTCAATCACGACATGGACGACGCGCTGCGGGCGGAGATGATTAAGGAAAGCGACTTGCCATGCCATTTGCGCCGGGTGGTTGGCGATCGTCCTGACCTCCGCATTGCGGCAATGATGCGCGACTTGATCGCCGAGACCCTGCGGGCAGATGAGGGGAGGCTCCGCCTCAGCCCGATGATGCAGGAGGTGATCTGCGGAATGCGTTCGTTCCTATATGACAACGTCTATCGCAACCGGCTGGTGCACAATGAGTTTGAAAAGGCCCAGCGGCTGATCAGTGATCTGTATCTGTTCTTTCTGGAGCATGAGTTTCCCGGCGGGGCGGAGGCAAGCTGCCCAAAGCGCAGGCCGCCTGCTGATGCTGCGGAGGAGAAGCGGCTGCACCGGTTGGTCTGCGATTTCATTGCCGGCATGACCGACCGCTACGCCTTGGATATCTACACCCAAATCTTTATGCCCAAGCCGTGGTCGGTGCTATGAATGCAGATGCACCGGGCGTTTCCGTCTGACGATGCTCATGCCTTCCGCCCCGCCTTTATCCGACAGCTCAAACAGCTCGCAGTGCATAGACTGAGGCCTTGCCAGCAGCCAGAGAGCACAGGCCAGGGCAGAGATGATCAGCAAGGCTGCAATCATTTATCTATATTGAGCCGGAATAATCTTATCAAACTTGCTGTCCACCAACGCCTTGGTCGCCGGATCAACCTCCAGCACTTCGGTGTACCACGGCTTCATCCGGCAGTCAAAGACAATGGGGGGAGTCAGGCCGACATGGAAGCGGCGCACCTGCTGCTCACTGGCATGGATGTCTGCTGCTGGTTCAAAGCGGGTGAAGAAGTGCCAGAGGAATTCCTGCATGTTTTCGGTGGCCGCTGCGGTTGAATCCACCAGCACAATCACCGGCCAGCCGGAAACGCCGGGCCAGTTTGCCAGCATTGCTCCCAGCTTCGGATTATCGGCATAACTTGTTCCTTGCACCACCAGCGTTCCGGGCAGAAAGACCTTAGGCCGCTCACAGCCGGACGGCAGGTTGCCGTTGAATTCCATCGGCAAGTCGCGTTGCTGCTCGCCCAGGCCCAGCAGCATGGCCTTGGAGCCTTTGTTCACCGACGGGCCGGTGTAATCCAGCGTGTCCTGCGAGACATTGGCAAAGACAAATAAATCACGCTCCCACTGCACGCGCTCCAGCACATGCTGCCAGAGCTTGGGGAAATCGGCAACATCAAGGCTGCCGTCAGTGACAATCAGGAACTTAGTCAGGGAAAGCTGGCCTTCTCCGAGGATGCGCAGGCCAGCGGCAAAGGCTTCGCGGGGATAGCGGTTATAGACCTTGGCAGCGGCGAGGCAGTGGAAGCCAGTCTCACCAAAGGTCTTCAGTTGCTGCACACCATTCAGGGCGAGCGGGAAGATCGGCGAAAGCAAATCCTGCAAGAAATCACCAATGAAATAATCTTCCTGCTTAGGGTGACCGACCACGGTGGCCGGATAAATCGCGTCCTTGCGGTGGTAGAGGTGCGTGGTTTGGAAGACCGGGTAGTCGTGGGTGAGCGAATTGTAGCCGTAGTGATCGCCGAACGGGCCTTCAGGCCGCCGCAGTTTGGGCGGTACCGCGCCCTTGACCGCAAACTCCGCCTCTGCCACCAAGCGGTGGCCGCCGAACTGGTCAGCAGCCATAGCCAGTTTGCTGCCCTGAAGCAGCGAGGCCAGCATCAGCTCCGGGATGTTCTCCGGCAGCGGCGCGATAGCGGCCAGCATCAGGGCAGGCGGGCCGCCGATGAACAGGGTCATGGGCAGACTTTGGCCGCGCTGCTCGGCCTCAAAGTAGTGGTAGCCGCCCCCCTTGTGAATCTGCCAATGCACGCCCGTCGCGTGGTCGTCGTGCCGCTGGATGCGGTACATGCCGAGGTTGTGGCCGCGTCCGTCCGGGTGTTCGGTATAGACCAGCGGCAGGGTGACGAACGCGCCGCCATCGCTGTGCCACGAGGTCAGCATGGGCAGGCTGCTGAGGCGGGCGGGATTTTGCAGCCGCTCCAGCACCGGCGCGTTGCTGCGGCTGACGTTTTTCAGGCCGACCTTGAGGGCTTGCAGGGTCACTGACCGAGACTGCCAGAGCTTGCCAAAGGTCGGCGGCATGATCTCTTCCGCCAAGCGCACCAGATTGCGGACAAAATCCAGCGGCCTGCGGCCAAAGGCCAGCTCCAGCCGCCGGTTGGTGCCAAACAGGTTGGTGACAACCGGGAAGGCCGAGCCTTTGACCTTGGTGAAGAGTAATGCCGGGCCGCCTGCGGCAATCACCCGGCGGTGGATTTCCGCGATTTCAAGATACGGGTCAACCTCGGCATCAATGACGAGGAGTTCGTCTTCGTGGCGGAGGAGGTCAAGGTAGTGGCGAAGGTTGGTGATGGGGGGCATATTCGTCAATTTTATGAATCAGCGTTGCTGATCATGTCTCCCGCTTCAGACAACTGAGCGGTAAATTATTTACACTCAACCAGTCCAGCTTTTGCCAACGTTTCTTCAAAATTAGTTATGTTAACTGAATCAAGATGCTTTGCAATACGATAGTATAAATCTGAAGACATCTTCTCGCTTTCTCTGCATTTATAATTCATTGTTTTTGCTGCTGCCCCAGTTCCGTAAACCGCCTCTGCCTCCACTACTGCCGCATCATTATTTCCGTCGCGGGTAACATGCAACGTTATAACAACCTGAGAACGATCAATTATTGTTTCTCCAAAGACGATATGATCAGCAATAGCAAGAACCGGAATGAATAGAACAGAATAAAACATGGCTGAACCAATCAGTCTTTTCATTTTAATCACCTTTATTGCGAAGCATTTGGTCTACGCCCCCTTTGCTTACGATGTCTATCTGTTGAATGACCTAAAAAAAACAAGGAGGGCAAATTTTACCCTCCCGTTACAATCGGAGTTACGCAGTTGGATTTGCATCTCGTTGATTTTGTTCAACTGGTGATTCGTGTCGCTGAAATTCAATTTACTGTAATAACTGAACTTCAGAGTTCAACTGCGTAACTTCTCTTGAAGTGAGAAAACCTCTCGCCTCAACCTGCGTTTTGTCACGGAATGCGCTTGCGGAACTACTTCACTTCCTCAAAATCCGCATCCACCACATCGTCATCGTCCTTGCCCTTCTTGCCGCCTGCCGCGCCTGCGTCAGCACCGTGCGCACCGCCCTGCGAAGCCTGCGCGTACATCAGCTCGGCCAGCTTGTGCGAAGCCTGAGTCAGCGACTCGGTGGCGGCCTTGATCGCCTCCGCGTCCTCGCTGTCCATCGCCTTCTTCACCTTGCTGATCTCGTTCTCCACGTTGCCCTTGGTTGACGCATCCACCTTGTCGCCCAAGTCCTTCAGGCTCTTCTCAGCCATGTGGACCATCGAATCCGCATGATTGCGGGCCTCAATCACGGCCTTGCGCTTCTTGTCCTCGTCCGCGTGCAGCTCCGCGTCCTTCTTCATCTTCTCAATCTCCGCCTCAGTCAGGCCGGACGAGGCGGTGATGCGGATGGACTGCTCCTTGTTCGTGCCCAAGTCTTTGGCGGACACGTGCAGGATGCCGTTCGCGTCAAGGTCAAAGGTGACTTCAATCTGCGGCACACCGCGCGGCGCAGGCGGGATGTCGGCCAGATCAAAGCGACCGATGGTCTTGTTGTGGGCCGCCATCTCCCGCTCGCCCTGAAGCACGTGGATGGACACCGCAGGCTGGCTGTCAGCGGCGGTGGAGAAGACCTGGCTCTTCTTGGTCGGCACGGTGGTGTTCTTCTCGATAAGCTTGGTCATAACACCGCCCAAGGTCTCGATGCCCAGCGATAGCGGCGTAACGTCAAGCAGCAATACGTCCTTGACATCACCCCGGAGAACCCCGCCCTGA
>DHWV01000087.1 GCA_002413355.1 Desulfobulbaceae bacterium UBA5173
ATAATTCAACTGCGTAACTCCTATATCATTCGGATGTATTTTGCGCCGGGTGAACATCCTCCTCCGCATTTTCATGTGTACTATGGTGAAGACAAGGCGACAGTTGATATCAGAACATGTGAAATATTGGAAGGGAGCTTGCCGAAAAAACAAGCAAAATTTGTTCTGGCGTGGGCTGAATTGCATCAGGATGAGCTGCTTGCAAACTGGTCGCTAGTGGTCAATCCCCGCCAAGCAGACTGCGCCTTTGCTGACGGCGAGTTGGCTGGCGTGGGCGTGGCCTTTTTTCTCCTCGTTGCTTTGCGCAGAAAGTTGGTCAGTAAAGGATATTGGACGCAGGACAATATGCCGAATCTGCGCGACTCGCTCGACCTTGCCGCCTTGGGCACTATCGCCGACGTGATGCCGCTGACCGGGGTGAACCGGATTCTTGTCCGCGCTGGGCTGGAGGTCATCGGCGGACGTGGTAGGCCGGGTATCGCTGCACTTTGCCAACGGGCCGGACTGCGGGAAGACCTTGTTTCTGCCGAACATGTTGCGTATCAGCTTGGGCCGCGCATCAATGCCGCCGGACGGCTGGGCAATCCGCAGTTGGCCGCTGATCTGCTGCTTGCGCAGGACATGGGCGTGGCAGCAGTTCTGGCTGACGAGCTGGAGGCGGCAAATATCCTCCGGCGCGAGCTGGAAGCCGAAGTGCTGGGAACGGCAATTCAGCAGGCGGAACAGCAGGTTGAAGCAGGGCAGGGGAGTCTTGTCCTGTGCGGAAAAAATTGGCATCCGGGCGTGATCGGCATCATCGCCTCCCGCATGGTTGACCGTTTTCATCTGCCTGCCCTGGTCTTCACCAGCGACAGCGGCCAAGAAAAAATGCTCAAGGGATCAGGAAGATCGGTGCCGGGATTGAACCTGCATCAAGTGCTGGAGCAGTGCAAAACGTGGATCGTCCATTTCGGCGGCCATGCAATGGCGGCGGGCCTGACGGTGTGCGACGAGAATTTCGTCCAGTTTCGCACCGCCTTTGCCGAGAGCGTCCGCGCCTTGGACAGCGGTCAGCCGCCCGTAGGCATCAGGATTGACGCAGTGCTGGACGAGCGAACGGATTTCTGCGAGCTGGCCCGCTGCCTACAGCTATTGGAGCCGTTCGGCCAAGGCAACCTTGAGCCGGTTTTCCTGCTGCGGAACGTCCGCCTGCGCGATGTCAACACGCTACGCGAGCATCTGCGTTTTGCCGTGCCGCTCAACGGCAGCTTTGTCAAGGGCATCGGCTTTTTCATGGCTGATCAGCTTGAAACGGCCTTAGAGGAGATGGTTGATCTGGCCGTGAAATTAAAGCTGACATTTTTCCGGGGCAAGAGCCAGCTTGAGGCTCATTCGGTGGCAGTTCGAGTGGTAAATTCAATTTGACATAATATATATTATGCGACATTGCAGGTATGGTCAAAAAACGCGGGCAACAAACCATCCTCTTGACCTCCCCGGCGGTCAGCGTTACCTTGTTGCGGCGAACACGCTGTGTTTTATCAATTATTACCGGAGGCCGTTATGAACGCAATGTGTCCAGTATCTTTTGAAAAAATTGACGAGAACGTTGCGCGGATCAACGCCGCGCAGGCAGTCGTCCTGCTGCTGTTTTTTCTTTTTAGCCCGTGGAAATGGCTCATCTTGATCGTGGCGGCGGATTTCTGCGTCCGCAGCTTCTGGCAGCCAAAATACAGCCTCTTCGTCATGATCAGCAGGCAGATCATCGCCTTGCTCAAGCTCAAGCCGGTCTTAGTTGATGCCGCACCAAAAATCTTCGCCGCTCGGATCGGCTTTCTCTTTTCCTGTCTGCTGACCGTCTGCTGGCTACTGCATCTGGGCACCGCCGCCCTGATCATCGGTCTAATGTTCGCCGGTTGCGCTTTTTTGGAAGCCGCCTTCCGTTTCTGTGTGGCCTGTACGATGTACCCGCTGGTCTGCACGATGACAGGCAGCCATTGAAATCATCCGGGCAGGGCTGCCCTCCCCTGCCCTGCTCTTCCCGGCTTCATCTCCCCTTCCCTCTTTTCCGCTGTGGACTTTTCCAGCGGATTGCGTTTTAATACCGCGCTGAAGTCTTCCCCACAGTTTAACTTTCATCCGCGCAACAGATTGCCATGAATCACGATATTTATCAGGAACCTTTGGTCAGCCGCTACACCAGCCGGGAGATGCAGGAGCTGTTCTCCGAACGCTTCAAATTCACCACGTGGCGGCGGTGTTGGATCGCCTTGGCTGAGGCGCAGCACGAGCTGGGTTTGGAACTCGTCAGTCAAGAGATGGTGGATGAGCTGCGGGCACATGCCGAGGACATTGACTTTGCGACTGCTGCGGCGAAAGAAAAGGAAATCCGCCATGATGTGATGGCGCATGTGCACACCTACGGCCTGCAATGCCCCAAGGCTGAGGCGATTATTCATCTTGGCGCGACCTCGCAGTTTGTCGTCTGCAACACTGACTTGATCATTCAGAAGAAGGCACTGCGCCTGATCAAGAAAGCTCTGATCAACGTCATCGCCAATCTCGCCGCATTCTGCCGTGAGTACAAGAACATGGCCACGCTCGGCTTTACCCATTACCAGCCTGCCCAGCCGACCACGGTCGGCAAGCGCAACACGCTGTACATCCAAGATTTGCTGATGGACTTGGACTACATCGAGGCGTTGGAGCAGCAGCTCAAGGCGCGGGGCGCGAAAGGCACGGTCGGCACGCAGGCCACCTTTATCGAGCTGTTCCACGGCGATCACGCCAAGGTGCGCGATCTGGACCGGCGTGTGGCCGAGAAGCTCGGCTTTGACCAAGTCTTTCCTGTCACTGGCCAGACCTATCCGCGCAAGCTGGACATGAAGACTGCCGAGACGCTGGCTGGCATCGGCGCGTCGGCGCACAAGTTCGCGGTTGATCTGCGCCTGCTCTCCAACCTCAAGGTGCAGGAGGAGCCGTTCGAGCAGAAGCAGGTCGGCAGCTCGGCCATGGCCTACAAGCGCAACCCGATGCGCTCCGAGCGGATGACCGGCCTTGCCCGCAAGCTGATGGGCCTGCCCGCTGATTTTGCCGCCACCGCCGCCAATCAGTGGTTTGAGCGGACGCTGGACGACTCGGCCATCCGGCGCATGGACATGGCTCAGGCGTTCCTGCTCACGGACGCGATCCTGCGGCTGTATGTCAACATCACCAGCGGCATGGTGGTCTATCCCAAGCAGATTGAAAAGCACCTGCGGGCCGAGCTGCCCTTCATGGCCACAGAGAAGATTCTCATGGCCTGCGTTGAACAGGGCAAGAGCCGTCAGGATATGCACGAGGTCATCCGCGAGCACTCAGTCGCGGCTGGGCTGGCGGTGAAAGAGGAAGGCTTGGACAACGATCTGCTCCTCCGTCTAGCACAGGATGAGCGCGTCCCCTTTTCCTTGGGAGAGCTGGAAAAACTAATCGGTAATTATCAGGAATTCACAGGCCGCGCTCCGCAGCAGACCGAGGAGTTCTTGGACGAGGTGGTCGCGCCGGTGCTGGAGCGGCACAAAGACCTGCTCGGTGGGGTGGATTCCTCGCTCAAGGTTTGAGCCGTGCGCACCTTTTATCTCCGCATCCGGCCTGACCGGATTAGCCTGCTGCGCTTCCTGCTGGAGGGCTACGAGGGCTTGGCCGTGCTTTCCACGCTGGATGCGCGGCAGGGATTAGTCAGGCTGATTGTGCCCGCCTGCCGCTATGCAGAGCTGTGGGGACTGCTGGCGGCAATTTGTGAGGATTTGGCGCAGGATGTGGAGATCGAACGCATTCTCGAAATGGAAACTAAGAGTAGACCTCTTGCATAAGTCATTTGCAAGTAATCTTCAGCTCCATATTATAGATGGCTGCGATC
>DHWV01000018.1:0-28157 GCA_002413355.1 Desulfobulbaceae bacterium UBA5173
ATCAGTGGCACCCGGACAAATGCCAAGGCAACCCGGCTGAATGCCACGAGATGACGATCAATATCACGGCTGCCTACAAGGTGATCATGCGCTATTGCAGCCAGTACAGATACTCCTTTGCCCCAGATGAGCTGGAGCGGCACCTGTCTGAGCAGGAGTGGTGGACAGACCGCTTTGGCGATGATCCCTTGTGGGGAAGGCGGTGAGGCAGGTGTCGCTGCACGACTTGGATAGCACGCTGCAAGACATGAAGTCACCATGCTGACTCGCCAAGTTCCAGCATAGTGCAACCCGCCGTTCCAGTATGCTGCAACGTGGCGTTCCAGCATAGTGCAACTTGAAGTACCAGTATGCTGGAACCTGAAGTCCCACCATACTGGTACTTCAGCGCACTGTCTGCTTGATAAAAAACGCGCAGATAGGTAAACTCATGCGCACGGCATCCCCTGCCGCTGTCACCCGCCCTCATTTCCACGGAGAACTGCCATGTCCATCCAGTACAAAGTCGAGGAGAATCTGCTGACCACGCCCCCGTCCTACAGCATCCGTTTTGTGTCCCGTGGCTCGGCAGGCCGCGAGGATATCGCCGCAGACATCGCCCTGCGCCATCCCAACTTCAGCAAGGCGGACATCCTGACCATTCTCAACGCTGAGGACGAGGCGATCATGGGGCGGCTGCTCAACGGCGAGCAAGTGACCAAGGAAGGCTGCTGCTCGTGGTTTCCCTCGTTCACCGGCAAGCTGGACAACCCGGATGACCCGCTGCCGCCGCTGGATCAGTGCCTGCACCTCAACGTCCGCGTCTCGCCTCCCTTTGTCGAGGACTTCAGCAAAGATGCGCAGGTTGAGCGGCTGGCCTCGACCGAGAAGCTGCCGGTCATCAACGCCGCAGAAGACACGGTGCTCGGCCTGCGCGACGTGCTGCGTGCGGACGGAATGCTCCGCATCACGGGCAGCAATCTTGCCTTTGACCGTCAGGACAGCAGCCAGCACTGCCTGATTGAAGGCACGCGCAGCGGCAGTGCCGTGCAGAGCCGCATCGGCGCGGTCTCGAACACAGAGATCGTCCTCATGCCGGATGTGCCCAGCCAGCCTGAGCCGTGGAACAACGAGTATCAGCTCTCCGTCACTGTCCGCTACACCGAGCACGGCAGCCTGCGCACCGGCATCTACAAACGGCGGCTGCGCTCGCCGCTCACCTTGACCAAGATGGGCCATCCCAATCCTCCCGAAGTCGGCATCCTCACGGGCAAAGAGACCAGCCCGCATGTCAGCGTCACCGGCGGCAGCGTGGCCGCGAACGAGACCCTGCGCATTCAGGCGGTCTTTGACACGCGGGCCGACGCGCTCCTCTTCAGCTTGCTGGACATGCAGGAAAATGGTAAGACTGGAGCTGCGGTGAGCGTGACCGCGAACGGTGCTGTCAGCGTGCCGGGCTTCAGCGGCTCGGCAGTGACCAACCTCAGCGTCCGGGTCAACACTTACGCCGCCCTGAAGGAGATGATCAGGAGCAGCTACGGCGGGCGGATTGCGGATATTCTCCAAGTGCAGACGGCATAAATAATGTAGGGGCGAAAAATCTTTCGCCCCTACGCAGAACGAACCATACGGTTAGCCCCTACTCAAGGCTGTGGCCCTGCGCCTCAGCCTTCTTCTTTCTTACTATCATGGACAATCAACATACTCTTCTTATTCAACGCCGGGAAAAGGCGCAGAGCCTCGCCGACGACGGCGTGAAGCTGTTCAGCAACGACTTCAAGCATCCGCAGCACATTGCCGAGATTCTGCCGCAGGCGGAGGCTCTGGAGCCGGAGACCCACGCGCCGGAGGGCGTGTCCTGCCGGGTGGCGGGCCGGGTGATGGCCCTGCGCAAGTTCGGCAAGGCGGCCTTCTTTCATTTGCAGGATGAGTCGGCCCGCATTCAGATCTACGCCCGCTTGGACGTGCTCGGCGAAGAGCAGTTCGGCCATTTCAAGAAGTGGGACATGGGCGACATTGTCGGCGTGGAGGGCAGGCCGTTCAAGACCAAGACCGGCGAGCCGTCGCTGGAGGCACTCAAGCTGCACATGATCACCAAGTCGCTGCGGCCCCTGCCGGAGAAGTTCCACGGCCTGACCGACGTGGAGACGCGCTACCGCCAGCGCTATGTGGACCTGATCGTCAACCCTGAGGTGCGCAGCACCTTCCGCAAGCGGATGGAGATCATCCGCCTGATCAGGGCCTTTCTCAGCCAGCGCGGCTTCATGGAGGTGGAAACGCCGATGCTCCACCCGATCCCCGGCGGCGCGGCGGCCAAGCCCTTTGTCACCCACCACAACGCGCTGGACATGGAGCTGTACCTGCGCATCGCCCCTGAGCTGTACCTCAAGCGGCTGCTGGTAGGCGGCTTTGAGCGGGTGTTCGAGATCAACCGCAACTTCCGCAACGAGGGCTTGTCCACGCGGCATAACCCGGAGTTCACCATGCTGGAGTTCTATCAGGCATACGCCACCTACGAGGACATGATGGACTGCACCGAGGAGATGATCTCCTCCATCTGCCAGCAGGTGAACGGCTCGATGCAGATCACGTATCAGGGCACGCCGATCAACCTCGCCCCGCCGTGGCGGCGGCTGTCCATGACTGAGGCGTTGAGCGAGGTCGCGGGCTTAGATGCGGCAGTGGTGAACGACGACGTGGCGGTGATGGAGCTGGCCAAGCGGTACAAGGTGGAGCTGCAGCCGGACTCTGGGCCGGGCAAGGCGCGGACAGGGTTGTTCGAGCTACTGGTGGAGGAAAAGCTGATCAACCCGACCTTCATCACCTCCTATCCAGCGGAGATCTCGCCGCTGGCCCGCAGGAACGAGGAAGACCCCAGCGTCACCGACCGCTTCGAGCTGTTCATTACCGGGCGCGAGATAGCCAACTCCTTCTCTGAGCTGAATGATCCCATTGATCAGCGCGAACGCTTCGTCAAGCAGATTGAGGAGCGTGGCAACGACGAGGAGATACACCCGGAGATGGATGAGGACTATGTCCGCGCCTTGGAGTACGGAATGCCCTCAGCGGCGGGTGAAGGCATCGGCATAGACCGGCTGGTCATGCTGCTGACTGATTCGCCGTCCATCAGGGATGTGATCCTCTTCCCGCACTTGAAGGCGGAGGGGAGGTAGCAGAGGCCTGGGGAGTGCTTTGCTCCCCAATCTACTATTATTTAACTTTGATTAATTAGGCACTGAATGGAGGTGCAAACGCGATGGATACACTGAAATTAATCAGTGGAGCAATAGCCATTTTAGGATTTATAGGTTTATTTGTGGGTATCAAGACACAGCGAGAAGAAGTTTTTATAATCAGCGTCATCGCTGGCTTGCTTGGCGGTATTATGTATTTTATTCTTAACAGATTCAGTAAAAGTAAGGATTAGATGCTGCTCTATCCTCATTCTGACCAAATGCTGCGCAACTGGATTCACTTCCTCTGCCGCGCAGCATTTGCCCGCCCAACTCAACCGCACTTGCGGCTCAAGCTGCGAGAATATTCCGTTGAAAAGCAGGCTCTCGCTGCTTAATAGCTGGGCGTGGCAAGTTTTTAAAAGCAATGGCTCCGTTTTAAAAAAGCAAGCTGTAGCTGCTACAACGGTTAGGGGGAATGCAATTATGCACAATGTATTTGATTGCGCCAGAGGTGAATGTGCAGGCCGCTTGGCCGTCGGTCAAGCGGCTGGAGAAAGCAGCTCTGCCGCCTTTAACTTGGCTATTGCTTTTTCCACATTCCGCCAGCTCGTGTTCTGGGTGAGAACGGCCCCGACCATGACCTCAAAAGGTGTCTCTCCCGGCCACCAGTGCTGCGGCCCAAAATGTGCCAGCAGACGGTTGTAGAATTCGCGTAGGGCGGCGGCGGGCGGTACGCATGGTCAGTCTTTGTCGCCAAGACAGATACCGATGGAACGCGCTGTCAGTACCTTGTCACTGTTTAAGTCAACGTGCTTGCGGCAGCGGATGGCAACCTCAAGAGGCACGGCGGACATAGTCGGTGGAGTCCATGCCACCATGTGATCGAATTGGCCTGCATCAGCCATCCGCACTGCCGCGCCGCCGAAACGGAGGGCGAGCAGGCGGTCAAAGGTGGTCGGCGATCCGCCCCGCTGGAGATGGCCCAGCACCAGCGAGCGGGTGTCCTTGCCGATCCGCTGCCGGATTTCTTCAGCCACCCATTCGCCAATCCCGCCCAGCACCACTTCGGCCCGCCCTGCCTCGCCTGTGCCCCGGTTAAGCACCTTGCCGCCTTCGGCTTTCGCTCCTTCCGCCACCACTACAATGGAGTAGCGTTTGCCATGCAGCTCGTTCTCGCTGATTTTTGCGCAGACAGCTTCCATGTCAAAAGGCAGCTCGGGCAGGAGGATCACATCCGCTCCGCCGGCAATGCCTGAATACAAGGCAATCCAGCCGGATTCGCGGCCCATGACCTCCACCACCAGCACCCGATCGTGCGACTTGGCCGTGGAATGCAGTTTGTCTAAGGCTTCAGTGGCTGTGGAAACGGCGGTGTCAAAGCCGAATGTGCGGTCGGTGGCCTCGAGATCATTATCAATCGTCTTTGGCACGCCAATCACCGGCATTCCCATCTGCGCGAAACGGTGGGCGATCTCCAAGCTGCCGTCTCCGCCAACTGCAATGTGGCAATAAAAACCCATCCGCTTGAAACAGGACATCACCCGCTCGGAAATATCAACAAACTGTGTCTCGCCAGCCAGATTCTGCACCGGCATTTTGAAGGGATTGCCTTTGTTCGTCGTGCCGAGAATGGTGCCGCCAATCGGCGTTATGCCTTCAACATCTTTCGGAGTCAGGCGCAGCAGCTCGTCCGGGTCAAGAAAGCCCTTGTAACCGTGCCTGCTGCCATAGACCTCCCAGCCGAGCCGGGAGGCGGAATTGACCACAGCAAAAATCACTGCGTTCAGGCCGGGCGCATCGCCACCGCCGGTGGAAATCACGATCTTGCGCATCGTTTCTCCTGTCTGTGTTTGTTCAAAGTTTGCCGCTGCCTGTCTGAAATAGTACGGGCATCAAGACTGTGTTGCAACATTTTTCGCTGATTGCGGCCCTGCTTGCCAACGCAGTGCTGTTTGTGTATGGTTGGTGATGAGCTGAACTCGGCATCGTTCATTGCCGCCTGCCGCCAATTTTTGCAAAAAAACACTGTTCGCGATGAAAATACTCTCTCCATCATTCCAAGTCCTTGATCATCTCGACAAGCAGAGCCTTGCCGCCCGCATCGAATACTGCGGCCGCATCTGCTACAAGAGCGAAGACAAGATGACGCAGGACTCCGCTCTGCCTTTTGTTGCAAAAATGGCCGAGCACGGCCACAATTCGGTGCTGGAAATGGGCGTGGTTACGCTGGAGGTCTGCGCCGAGGAAAGCGCAATCACTGAGCTATTCCTGCACCAGCCGAAATATCTGCACATTGACTGCGCCGGAAACAGGCTGCTGATCACCGGCAGCATCAGGGCGTGGCGTGAAATGTTGATCAGTCACCCAGACTGCCGCGTCGTTCGCGCCGCCTGCGCACTGCTGAATGAGCGGCACCCCTATTTCTTCAGCACCATTCTGCCGGAAGGCGGACTATCGGCGGTGCTGGGCATTTCGGTCCGCAAGGTGCCTCTGGATGAAGTTGACCGGCTGCCTGCGGAGCAATTGGCCCAACACCGCTACATTGCCGTCAAGTTTCTTGTCAACCGGGCGGTGACACATGAGCTTGTCCGGCATAGGCCATGCTCATTCTTGCAGGAATGTTTGTCAGGTGACGCTGTAGTGAAATCGTACAATGGACATAAATCATGGAGCATGGCGGAGTTGTATCGTCTCTTTAGTCAGAAGAATTGCGGATTGGCACGGAGCGCGATCCGGGTTCGGGTTAAAGATGAGGAAGGAGAGATTGTTCCATCACGGATACTGAATGTCTTTGAATCTGGAGAGAAAGAACTGTTTAAGGTGACAACCAAGAATGGCTACTCAATCAAGAGTTCAATCAATCATATCTACTTTACAGAGCATGGCGAAAAGAGGCTCGAAGAGATACATGTCGGTGACAAGGTGTGGTTAAATGGAAGAGCAATAGATGTTTCATGGCTGCGTGAGGAATATCTGGTTAAGAACAGGCAGCGGAAAGATATTGCTGCCGAGATAGGCATGTCTGATGCTTGGCTTGGGCAAAAGATACGAGAGTTTGGATTGCAAAAGCCGAAGCCTATGTATCCTGGACGAAAACCTGGGAATGGTGTGACGGGAATGCACTCGGAAGAAGAAAGGAAAAGGATAGCACAGCGGATGGCTGGCAGCAGCAATCATCAATGGATTGGTGACAGCATCACTGAAAGGGGAGCAAGAAGCAGGCTGCACAGACAGGATAATGCCAGCAGGCACTTGTGCGTATGTGGAAACATGGCGCAGGAAATGCACCATATAGACCGAAACCCTCTGAATAATGATTCGGCAAATATAGAATACTGTTGTGTCCGATGCCATAAAGCGCGGCACAAGGAAGGGGTGACTGTCGCTTGGCTTGACGAGATTGTTTCTATTGAACCGTGCGGAAAAGGAATGACCTATGACCTTGAGGTTGAACATTCTGCCCATAATTTCGTAGCTGATGGATTTATTGTTCACAACAGCCAGCGCTATTGCCGTTACAGTGACGACAAGTTCGGCAGCGAGGTAACCTTCATCAAGCCGATGTTCTTTGCCGAAGACAGCGAGGAATACGCCGTCTGGCAGCAGGCCATGCTGGAAACAGAACGGCTGTATTTCAAGCTGCTGGAAACTTCCACGGCGCAGGCGGCGCGCACCGTGCTGCCCAATTCCTGCAAAACGGAAATCATTGTCTATGCCAATCTGGCAGAGTGGCGGCATATCTTCAAACTGCGCTGCTCCAAGGCGGCGGAGCCGTCCATGCGGGAAGTGATGATTCCGCTGCATGAGGAATTCCAGCGGCGGTTTGCGGCGGTGTTCGCCTGAGATATTCCTGACGGTGCTGAAACGATGATCAAACATCCGCGAGTCAACAAAATCGTTCTCCTGATCATGGTGGTGCTGATCTCCGCCATGTTCTTGATTATGATCCAGCAGTTTCTGATGGCGATCTTCATGGCTGGGCTGATCTCCGCCATGTCCGCGCCGCTCCATCGGCGACTGGCCCGGCGGCTGCAAGGACGCGAGAACCTTGCTTCCGCCGCTGTGGTGGCTGGAGTCTTTTGCCTGATTTTGGTGCCGCTGGGTTTTCTGCTCGGGCTGGTGGTCAGCCAAGCCGTGCATGTAGGGCAGTCTGTGACTCCTTGGGTGCAATCGTTTGTCAAAGAGCCGGGTCTACTCAGCGGATATGTGGAAAAAATTCCGTATTACGAGCAGATTCTTCCCTATCGGGACATGATTCTGGCTAAGGCAGGCGAGCTGGTTGGCAGCATTTCCAGCCTACTGATCAACTCGCTCTCATCGATCACGAAGATGACTTTCAATGCCCTCTTCAATGCGGTGATCATGCTCTATGTGATGTTTTATTTCCTCACGCAAGGTGACGGCCTGCTGCGGAAGATGCTTTACTATCTGCCGCTGGCGCATGAGGACGAGGAACGGCTGCTGCGCCGCTTCACCTCAGTGGCTGGGGCAACGATGAAATCCACCTTGATCATTGGCATTCTGCAAGGTGGGCTGTGCGGACTGGCCTTTCTCTTCGCCGGAATACCGGGCGCGGCCTTCTGGGGCACGGTGATGGCGGCACTGTCAATCATTCCGGCAGTGGGATCAGCACTGGTCTGGGTTCCGGCAATGATCATCTTGGCCGTGAAAGGCGATTTTTCCGGCCTGATTATTCTTGGCATCCTCTGCGGCGCACTGGCAGGCAACTTAGACAACCTGCTCCGGCCCCGACTGGTGGGCAAGGATACCGAGATGCACGACCTGTTCGTGCTGTTCGGCACCCTTGGCGGTATCACCCTTTTCGGAGTGCTGGGCATCATTATCGGGCCAATCATCGCCGCCCTGTTCATCACCATCTGGGAAATTTACGGTGATGCCTTCAGTGACTGGCTGCCGGAGGTTGGAGAATGGAAAACGGACAGCACTGCGGCCAAGCCTGACTGCGGTCAGGCTTCATGCCGCAGCGTGGACACAGTGGAAACGGTTACTTCTTCTCAGGCAGGAGAATGACTGTCGCTGCCTTATCTGGCTGGAGGTATTTGGCAGCCAGCGCGGCAATCTCCTCCGCCTTGACTGAGGCATAATCCGTCAGCAAGGTTTCTGGCCATTCCAGCCGCTGCGGATGCCGGGACGAGCTGACCAGCACTGATTCCAGCCAATAGTCGTTGGTGCGCACTGTATCACGTAAAGAGGTCAAAGTTGGCTCCAGAGCGCGGGTCAGTTCCTCAGCGGTCACCTTGCCAGATGCCAGTTCCGCGCCTGCCTGCTTGAGTTTGTCGGCCAGCAGGGCGGCTTGGCCCGGCTCAGCCAGCAGCACGCCGCGCAACACGCCGTAGCCTGGATCCACCGTGCTCGACTGATTATAGACATAGGGCGAGTAGGCCGCGCCCAGCTCCTCCCGAATCTGCTTGCGCAGCCGGTCGTCCAGCACAGCAGCCAGCATGTTCAGCCGCCGCGTGCGGGCGATGTCCCAGAAATCTTCGGTCGGCCACGCCACCGTGATCTGCGCCTTGTCCGTGGCGGTGGTCACGTTCAGGGGCAGATTCTGCCCAGCGGGGAACGTGATTTTCTCGCCTTCAGCCTTCTGGCTGCCCTTGCGCTCCTCACTGAAATAGGTGCCGACCAGCTTCAGCACCTGTTCCTTATCAAAATCACCAACTACAGAGATCTCCAGCGGCTCATTGCTGAAGACAGGAGCCAGCCAGCCTTCCACGTCCGCCCGCGTCAGGGCTTTCAGCTTCTCCAGCGGCACAAGGCCGTAACGAAGATTGCCGCCCGCCAAGAACGGCTCGCCCTTGAGCTGCATCATCCCTTCTACAGAATTCTGCATCTGAGCATAATATTGCTCTGTCTTGCGCAGTGCCCGGTCAAAGGCATCCGCCCGGAAAGCCGGGTCATGCAGATGGGTGTAAAGGAGCTGGAAGAGCAGCTCTGTTTCTTCAGTCAGGCCTTTGCCCGTGAACTGAAATGTCTCTTCTTGCACGTGGAAATTCACGCTGCTGGAATACGGAGCCAGCGCGGCCTTGAGCTGCTCCTTGTCCAGTCCGCCGACCCCGCTTTCCGGCACAAGCATTCCCGCCAGCCACGCCAAACCGGGTTTAGGCTGCGACAACTCGCCCTTGCCGAAAGCAACTGCAACTTGCAGCTCTTTGGGTTCAAAATCCGTCTTCTTCAGATTGAGAATCAGGCCGTTGCTGAACAGATAGCGGTCTGCGCCTATTTTCTCATAAGTACTGTGCTGCGCAACCTGTGCCGCAGATACAGGCGGCGGCAGATAAGGAAAAACCGCCTTGGCTTCTTGCTGCCACGGTTTCAGCTCCGCTGTTTCGGCAGCCTTCCATGCGGCAAGAATTAACGCCTCTGGCTTCTCTTTGCCGCCACTCAAGTCTGCTGTGCCTGCCACCTTGATTAGCCGCCGCTCATGCCAAAGGCTGCGGAACGCCTCGTTGACCTCAGCCAAGGTCATTTCTTTCAAGGCTGGGCCGTACAATTCCAACTCTTGTGCCGGAGACAGCGGCACCTCATTGTCATTCAGACAGCTAATGAATTCCGCTGATAGATCGTCGCTCTTCCGGCTCGCTGCGGCTTCAGCCTGCTTTTTCAACCCGCTGGCGATCTCCTGTTTGGCCCGCTCCAGCTCGCCTTCGGCAAATCCGGCAGTCAGAGCTTGGCGCAGCGCGGTGTTGAGCAGTTCCAAGGCGGCCTGCCATTTGTCGCTGTCCGTTCTGGCTTTCAGGGAGGCGGCACCGTACTGCTGGAACATTCTGTAGGCATAGACACTGGCACTGATCAGCGGGCTGTCTGTGCTGTTGACTAAGCGTTGCAGCCGATGATTGAACATGGTCGTTGCCGCTGTCTCCTTCAGCTTGCGCAGGGCAACAGCACGGGTTAAGACTTCCGGCTCTATGTTCCAGACTGAACCAATGGTGACTTCGGTGCGGCCCAAGTCAGGCTCGTGCTGATAAAACGCCGCGCTGCCGCCCTCAGTGACCTTGCCGAGATCAGGACAGGCAGGCTGCTCCGTTTTTGTCTTCAGTGGACTGAACTGCTCGCTGATCAGCTTCTCAAGTAGGGCAGGCTCCACGTCACCGACCGCAACCAGAATCATGGTGTCAGGCCGGTACCAGTGTTCATAATATTGACGGAGCAGAGCCGCATCCGCCTTTTTCAGCACGGCCTCATCACCAATCACGTCCCGCTTGGCGACCAATGTGCCTGCGAAAGCCTGCTCTATGTCCGCCTTGTACACCCGCCGGGCCGCAGAGTCGCGCTCGCGCTTTTCCGCCAGAATCACCCCGCGCTCTTTGTCCACCTCTTTCGGCAGGAGCAATGCGCCGCCTGCGTAGTCGGCAAGCAGCTGAAGCCCCTTGCCAAGGGTTTTCTCCGCGCTGTTCGGCAGCATAAGCTCATACACCGTCTCGTCATGGCTAGTGTGGGCGTTGCTGTCCGGCCCGAAAGCCATGCCAATGGACTGAAAATACTCCACCATCTCGCCGGGCGGATAATGGGTTGTGCCGTTGAACATCATGTGTTCCAAATAATGCGCCAGCCCTCGCTGCTCCTCAGTTTCATGCAATGAGCCGGTTTGGATGTCCAATTGCAGGCTGACCCGGCCTTTTGGCTCCTGATTGCGCATGATCACGTAACGGAAACCATTCTTCAAGGTGCCAAACCGCAGAGCCGGATCAGGCTTGAGATCACTCCTGTCCTGCGGCCAGCCGTGCGAAAGGCAGGTGGCGGATGGCGGATTCTCTTTGGCGGCCAGCTTCGGTGTTCCGCTGAGGAACAGGCTAAAGCAAAGGGTCCAACAGACGGATGCAGCTATTCGATTCCAGTTCATAGGGTTCATGGTTCCTCAGTGGTGATGACTGTCTGCATCCTGCGGCACTTCGATTTTTTTGATGATCCTTCTATCAGACAGCCTGCCCGCCGCGCCGCAGCAGCCTGCGCATCGCTCTCCGCCGGTGACTACCCAGCCTTTAGGAAGCGCGCTGTCCGGGCATATTTCCAGAAAAGAGCCGACTGGTAGTTGCCGCGTGTCCTGAATTTTCAGCATCTTGTCAAGATGACCCGGCGTGCAGCGGCCAGCCCGGACAACAATGTCTATCAGTACCCAATCTCTTGGCACTGGACTTCCGGGACATATCTCCTGTGTTCCATTACCCTGCGCAATTCCAGCCGAAAGCGCAAGGAGTGCAGCAGCAAGCAGCACCTTCAGTGTATTCCTCATCATTTGCCTCCTTGTGAAAGACTGCAACGTGATTTAAGCCTGTTCAACCAATCAGTGGGCCAAACAGCTTCAGCTCATCGCAGTTGACCCGGCCAGCGAGCGGATGAACGTCCCGACTGCCGCCGCGCCTTCGCGGTCAACCAGCTTAATGGTGGCGGTGCCGATCACGGCCATATCTGCTTTACCCTCCAGCATGGCCACGTCCTCGCGGTTGGCGATGCCGAAGCCGACTGCCAGCGGCAGGTCTGTTGCCTTGCGGCAGCGGGCGAGATAGCCGGTCAGATTATTGTCCATCTCGGTGCGCTGACCGGTTACGCCCTTTCGGGCTACGCAGTAGATGAAGCCGCCGCCCTGCTTGGCCACATCCGCCATCCGCTCGTCCGTTGAGGTCGGCGTGAAAAACATCACAGGGGCCAAGCCCTGTTCTTTGCTCAGGCGCAGATAGTCTGCCCCCTCTTCCGGGGGTAGATCGGGAATGATGAAGCCCTTTATGCCGATTTCCGCCGAACGCTGGATGAAGTTGGCCAAGCCATAGCGGAAGGCGATGTTGCAGTAGGTCATGAAAAGGAAGTTAACCTGCGGGAAATCTCGCGCTGCTTCAGCGGCAAAGGCGAGGCAGTCCTGCACCGTGATCCCTGCGGCCAGCGCGTCCTGATTGGCCTTGAGAATCATTGGTCCGTCGGCCATCGGCTCAGAAAAGGGAATCTGGAGTTCAATACAGTCCACACCGTTCTCCGCCATCTGCCGGATCACCTCTCGGTTGACAGCCAACGAGGGATAGCCGAGGACAAGATGGGTCATCAAAAGGACGGACTTCCGCCGCAGCCGCTGCTGCAAATCCTGCTGCAAGTTCATGAGATGTTCCTGTGAAAGAGGTGCTGTTGGCATGGTCTGCCTATTTTAACAGCGAGCGGGGAAAAATGGTATGCTGATCTGCGGGGTGGAGCTTATCGTCTCAGGAAAATCTGCACGGCTTCGGTGAACCGCTTGAGATAAAGCAGCGGCAGAGGAGAGCTTGTCCCGTATCGCCAGCGCATGAATTCCGACGGTGGGAAAACGTTCTGCACAAGGAAGCGGATGCGCTCGCGCCATGTGGGCAGCCCTTGCAGCTCGAGCAGGGCGTGATGCTTGATGCCGACCTGTCTGCCGCCGGGTTTAAGCAAAGCGGTAAATGCTTCCGCACTGCCTCTTGTTGGCATCAAAGCAGCTAACCGCGCAGGCAGCTCCGTGCTGAACCACGATTGCGCCACAGCAATCGCGTCTGCGCATAAGGCTTTTATTTCCAGCTGGCTCGCCTTGCTGAAAAACATCTCGGCTTCCTCTTCAGTTAGTGACTGGCAGAGCAGATGGATGTCGTGCAGCCAGATCAGCCGGTCACCGCTGTGGGAAAAATGCCCGGCGCGGTGAAAGCAGGCATAGAGGAGAGAATCAACCGTGTTCAGCGTCCAGGCATGTTCGCCTAAGGCAGGAACAAGAACGGTACGGAATCCCTTTTCGCTGAATTCGGTGCTGAACTGGCGGTTGGCGTTGCTGATCTGCCAGTGCAGATCATAGTTGAAGCGGATGCCCATACCGGTTTTGGAATAGCTCTTTTGCGAACCGAGATATTCCGCTTCCGTTTCCAGCAGTGGCTGATATCCCAGACGCAGAAGCAATACCGCCGCTTGTTCCCGTTCGGCTTCAGCGATGAGCAGGTCGGTGTCGCAGCGGGGCCGTAGCCACGGTTCAGAGTAAAGACTATAGGCTAAGGCAGTGCCTTTGAGCAGCAACGGTCTGATGCCAACTTCGGCAAATGCCTTCAGCAGGGAGCTGAGATCAGCCTCCAAGCGCAATTCCGCCGCTGCTTGACGCAATGCCGTCTCCTTGAGACGGGCTATTAGTTCTGCGGGCCCGCCAAGGCAGTCGTATTCCTTGATTCTGCGGAACAGTAGCTGTGCCATCCCCTGCGCAACGGTTTCCTGAAAAAATACTTCTGCCGACAAATCAGGCGGCCAAGGCGCATTCTGGCCGCTGAACACGCAGCGCAGGAGGTTGGCGGATTCAGGACATAAGTTGCAAACGGTCATTGTAGACCATGCTGATCCGGCTGATATTCTGGCACCCAGATTTTCAGCTGGCGTTTTACCTCTGACTCGTCACGGATGCTTGGATGCGCCATCCACGTCAGGCATTCGGTATGCCAATCCCTATCTGCTGGCCGCGCTTTGGCAACTCGCAGCTTCGGATGCGGCGTGGGTAGTGTGGATTCGTCATCAGCAAGCAGCTCTTCATAGAGCTTCTCGCCGGGCCGCAACCCTGTGTAGGCGATAGGAATGCTTTCGTCATCCTCTCCGGCCAAACTGATCATCAAACGAGCCAAATCAACAATTTTTACCGGCTCTCCCATGTCTAAGACGAAAATCTCTCCGCCATCACCCATCAGACCGGCTTGCAGCACGAGCTGGGCGGCTTCAGGGATGGACATGAAATAGCGGGTGATCTCTGGATGGGTCACTGTCACCGGGCCGCCCGCCTCGATCTGCTTCTGAAATTTGGGGATTACGCTGCCAGAGGATCCCAAAACATTGCCGAAGCGTACTGAGATGAAGCGGGTGCCATCCTGCTGCTGCATGGCCTGACAAACCATTTCGGCCAGCCGTTTGGTCGCACCCATGACATTAGTCGAATTGACTGCTTTGTCTGTCGAGACCATCACAAACTTGCCGACTCCGTATTCCTTTGCCGCTGCGGCGACAGTCTGCGTGCCGAACACATTGTTGCGCACAGCCTCCCATGCGTTACTGTTCTCCATCAGCGGCACATGCTTATAGGCGGCGGCGTGAAAAAGCACTGCAGGGCGGTGGTCAGCCATAACCTGCCGCACCCGCGCCGCATTGGTAACATCACCAACCACTGGCACAATACGGAGATCAGGAAATCGCTGCGGCAGCTCCTGCTCCATTGCGTACATCGCCAGTTCAGACTGATCAAACAGCACCAGTTTCGCCGGAGCAAACCGGGCGATTTGACGGCACAGCTCTGAGCCAATGGAACCGCCCGCGCCAGTGACCAGCACAACTTGGCTGGTGAGCAGGCGGTGCAGACCGCTGTTGTCAAGCTGCACTGGATCACGGCCCAGCAGGTCTTCCAGCTCAATCCGGCGCAGGCTTGACACCTTCATCTTGCCTGACACCAAATCTTCAAACGGCGGCACAGTCATCACGTTCAGCCCAGCCTCTGTACAGCTCTCGGTAATGCGGCGGCGCACTCCGTGCGCGGCAGACGGCAGGGCCAGTACGATATCCTCAACCCCCATTTGCTCCGCCCAGCCAGCTACTTCGTCTAACTTGCCAAGAACCGGAATGCCTTGTACAAACCGCCCCTGTTTGTCCGGGCTGTCATCCAGCAGGCCGACAGCATGAAATGCAACTGAACTGTGGGCTAACTCGCGCAGCAGCGAGTCTGCTGTCTCGCCTGAACCAACCACCAGCACCGGCTTGCTGTCAGCCCGCAACGTGACGGCAAGACACTGCTCCTTCCAAGTCCGATAGGCCAACCTGCTGCCGCCCATCATCACAATCAGCAGCAGCGGATCAAGCAACAGAACCGAGCGTGGAACCACTTCATTGACGCGAAACAAAAAAAGCAGGCTTGAAATCAAAAAAGCTGACAAACCGGCCGCCAGTACGATGCGCTTAAGGTCGGGTAGGCTGGCGAAGCGCCAAACACCTCGGTAAAGATTGAACTGCCAGAACACAGCAGCTTGCAGCGGCAGCACCCAGAGCAGTGTGCCAAGAGCGTCATCCACGTACTGATATGGTAGGGAGAGGTTGAAGCGGAGCCAGTAGGCGGCCAACCACGCGCAAGCGGCAGCAAAGAGATCATGCAGGACAATAGCGAGAATACGGAATTTGGGCATATTTACACGTCGATTCTACAGTAAAATCAACAATCAGTCGGAATTACTGATAGTTCACGCTGTCACGGCTGCTCCTTCCTGACCCGGTCGCCGCTGCCGCTGCCCAGTACCGTTTGGATGATATATGTAAAATACGAACGCAAGCTCATACTGCGGATCATCTCCGCGTCAATTTGAGCAAGCAGGACAGGGACAGACATGTCAATCCCTCGCACTTGCGCAAGGCCGGTGATACCTGGACGGACAGCAAAAACTCCAGCTATCGCACGAGTGGCAATCAATTCGTGCTGATTAGGCAGGCAGGGACGTGGGCCAACGAGACTCATTTCACCTTTGAGGACGTTCCAAAGCTGCGGCAGCTCATCTAATTTGGTGCGGCGCAGAAAGCGGCCAAACGGGGTGACTGCGGATGCACTGGCAAGATGGGTAGCCACATTGGCAGTGCCAAGCCGCATAGTGCGAAATTTGACTAAAATAAACGGTTGCTGGCCGCGTCCTAAACGTGCCTGGCGGAAAAAGGGCGAACCAGTGTCAAACCAGCCGATGGCGGTCAAAATAAGCAGCAAAGGCAGACCAAATGTCAATCCAAGGCTGGCGAACAGAATATCCAGTAGACGGGTCGCATTCATCAGCACTGGGCTTGTTGCAGATAAGCTTTGGCAGTCCGATGCAGAGCTTCATCCACGCTTACTGGCGGCGACCAATTCAGCAGCTTGCAAGTTTTGCGCATATCAATTTGCAATGAACCCAACAAGCGTACAGCCACATCCTCTTTGCCCAGCAGTGAAGCTGCCTTGCGCAGCCACGAAGCGGGCACTGGCAGCAGGCGGGCAGGTCTGCCAAGAGCAGCACCCAGACGTTTCAGAAGTTCTGTGGTGGACAGGTCTTCTCCATCGCTGACTAAAAAAGTTTGATTGGCAGCGGCTGGATGATCAATACATATTGTGATCAGATCAATGAAGTTGTCGAGAGACACAAGGCTGCGCTGATTGTGGATTGCGCCGAGCGGCAAGGGGATGCCTTTATGCAGCCCGCGCATCATGCTTAAAAAGTTTCCTTTAACACCAGCACCGTAAACTAATGGAGGACGAATGATGACGATTTCCATGCCGGTATGAGCGGAAATTTCTTTTAAACCTTGTTCCGCTTCGTATTTAGAAATTCCATAAGGATCATCTGGAGCGAGGATATCAGAAGCTGTGAACGGCTTACCGGGCGTAGTAAATTCTCCATTGACTTTAATCGAACTGAGAAAGATAAAACGACTGACACCAGCGGCAGCAGCTTGGCGGGCAAGATTGAGAGTTCCTGCGGTATTCACAACTCGGAATTCTGTGAGCGGATCAGCAGCAATGTCACGCATAATATGCGCACGTGCGGCTAAATGAATGACAGTATCTATACCAGATAGTGCTGCTGTCCAGTTGGTGCTTGGGAGAAGGTCGCCTACGGTAATTGATGGTACTGTCTGCTGTGGCGATCTGCTGCGTAAGGCGACAAGCAGGTTATGGGCGTTGTTTTGTAAATATTGTAATAAGGCTTTGCCGACAAAGCCTGTTGTGCCAGTGATAAGCAAGTTCATTGGGGTTGATTCAGCAATTCTTCGTAAATGTTTAGGTGTGTTTCAACGACTTGTTTGATGGAGTAACGTTCTTCCGCGAGTTGTCGCCCCGCATTGCCCATGGTTTGGCACAACTGAGTGTTAAGTAATAGTTTTTCGATGGCATTGGCGAGTGCTGATGGGTCGCGGGGGGGGATTAGCAACCCGGTTGCGTTAGGGATGATCGCATCACGGCAGCCGGGCATGTCGGTTGTGACTACTGGGCGACCACTGGCTGCGGCTTCTATGAGTGTTTTGGATAAGCCTTCGGCGTAAAAAGAGGGTGATACAAAGATGTGCGCGTTGGCTAACAGGGCTGACATGTCATTTCTGTGACCTAGCATTTCGACGACACCTGCGGTTTGCCATGCTTGGAATTCGGTTTCGGTAATGCTGTGGGGATTTTCTGGGTCGGGTTTGCCTGCGAGCTGGAAGCGTACATCCATACCTTTTTGTTTGAGGATATTGGCGGCGGCTATGAACTCATATACTCCTTTGTCTTGGAGTAGGCGGGCGGCCATGAGGACAATAGGTGTCCCTGATGGGAGTTGGGTTGCGGTGTATTGTGTTAAGTCAACACCAGAGCCGGGAATCATCGCGATTTGATGCGGTTTTAGTTTTGCGTATCGAGTGATGGTATCCCGATTATTAGGATTTTGAAATATGACTTTTAGGTTTTTGGATCTGAGGGATAGGCAGTAAATCATTGCGATGATGGTGCGCCTTATACGCGCTTTCCAGCCTTGTGCGGCGAAGACCAAGCCTAAGCCTGAAATGGCGGCTACAACATTTTTGATGCCGGTGAGTTGTGCGGCTATGCCGCCGTATAATACGGGTTTGCTGGTGATACTGTGCAGCAGGTTAGGTTGAACCCTGCGGAGTATGTTGAGGATGGCAATGAAGGTGTGAATCTCACCGAGTATGTTGGTGTTGCTTCTGCCTATGGGTAGTGAGTGAACCATGAAGCCGTAAGACAGTAGCTCGTCGTGTCTATCTGTGATCCCTGTTGCAATGTGAACTTCATAGCCTTTTTCTAAAGCTGAGAGTGCAATGGGTAAGCGGTGAGAGAGAAAAAACCAGTCAACGTTGACTAACATCACTAACTTTTTTTTGGAAATATTTTCTTTTCTCATAACAAGTATCGGCAACAAATGAGCTGTCGGAGATTTTTATTTTTTTGCTTCTATCCA
This sequence comes from Desulfobulbaceae bacterium UBA5173, assembly GCA_002413355.1. Classification (GTDB taxonomy): domain Bacteria; phylum Desulfobacterota; class Desulfobulbia; order Desulfobulbales; family Desulfobulbaceae; genus Electronema. The sequence goes on from DHWV01000018.1 coordinate 18,095, forward strand.
ATAACCTGATGCGCAATCATTAATTTTTAATTTACTTAAAAGTGATAGACGGAATATATTATTGATAATCCTAAATGGAACCATTATTTTAGAGCTTGTTGTTATTATATCTAAAGCAACAGCTAATCTACCGCCAATTTCATGAATATTCACCTCCTTGAAATCTACGGTTAATTTCACAATGCCTTGTTTGGTTAGTCTTTGATAATCATTTGGATCTCCGTGTACATGGAACATGAATGGAATCGAACAGACCAGTGTGCCATTTTCCGATAACACCCGATAGCATTCATTTATTGCTTTACTTGGTGTATGCAGATGCTCTATGACTTCAATAGCAATAATAGTATCGAAAGAACCATCTTTATAAGGTAATTGATGAGCATCAACCACTACATCAATAGTGCCGTAATTATCTGAAATATCAGTTACTATAACTGAAGATGCGCTTGAGAGCATGTTTCTATAGGGATCATGACCTGCTCCAATCACAAGCACTTTACCTCTAACGTTGCTAAGTTTTTTTTGTATTATTTTTTCTAATAAAACTCTGTGGGCAGTTGGTAAGACTTTTCTTAGCATCGATTTTGGATTGCTTGGCATTGGTTTATCGAGAAATAGAGTTTAAAAACTGATTAATTTTCTTCGAGTAATGCCTGAAATCAAAATTTTGCTCGGCTGTCATTCTAGCATTTATTCTCATATTTAAATGTTCTTGTTCAACGAGAAAATATGCTTTTCTCATTATCAAGAATATTTCCTCTGAATTGACACTAGAACATATTAGAGAGTTATACTCATTACAAAGAATATCTCCCATATCACCTGTTATATTTGCTAGCAAAGGTGTTCCAGCGGCCAGGCTTTCTACTAATTTAGTTGAGAATCCAGCATTTGACATTCTAGTGTTAAGTCTAAATAAAATACTAAAATCACTTGACTTGACTAAATTTAGTGCTTCTTGGTGAGGAATTTTTCCGTGGCATATTATATAATCTGGAACATTTTTAATGTTTCTCTTTTTGAAAATTTGATATGAAAGCACATCCGTCTCACTAACTCCAGCTAAATTTAATTTTATATTAAGCCCTATTGTCGTTGCTTTTTCTAAAGCTTCAAAAACTTCATTAAGACAATCTTTCTTTGCTGGCGTGCCTGTATAACAAATCTTAAGACAATCTTTTTGTTTTTTTTCTATACTTGGCTTTATTTTTTCTATGTCGAGTATCGGTGGTATTTTAGTTATTTTGATGTTATATATTTTATAATAATTTTCAAGATAACCACTTATTACTATTAGTCCATCAAGCTGTGGAAGTAAAAATCTCATGGCTATTTCAATATTTATTTGATATGGAGAAAAGGTATTTTTTAAATATCCATCTTGTTCATACCATTCTACAGCATCAAAAACTAAGGGTTTTCGATGCTTTTTGCAAAAAAAACTTAACCACAAAATATAGGGAGTATATCCGCTGTATAAAATAACGTAGTCAGGTTTTTTTTCTTGAGATTCTAACCATTGGTATGTTTTTCTTCCCATCGAGATATATATAAATCTTTTTAAAAAGGATGGGAGGTTTTCATATTTTCTTTCTTCTGTGTAAATGACTTCTAAAAAATTGGGCAATTCATGTTTGATGCTCTGCTTGTTGTGTCCTGATATTATTGAAACTTTGTAACCTGCTTCGTGTAGACTTAGTGCATTGCCCAAAATTCTCTGAGCGGCTGCCCCTCCATTGGGAAAGTTAAAAGGTCCAATATATACTACCCAAGGTTGTTCTGATTTGTTTGTGTCATTTTTCATAGTTTCCATACAATGCGATTTACATAATCCGTATAACTATGAATAATCCTGACTACTTTATCGGAAACGTTTGGCATACTGTAATCACTGACTGGACGTAATAGCCGTTGTTCTGCACGAGGTTGATCATCCAAAATAGCTAATGCCTGCATTACCGGTCTAACTTCCAACCCTACCATCATTACGGAGCCTTCTTCCACCGCTTCGGGGCGTTCGTGGGCTTCGCGGATATTGAGGGCAGGGAAGTTGAGGATGGAAGATTCTTCACTAATCGTGCCGCTATCAGACAATACTGCTTTAGCGGCTATCTGTAGTTTGTTGTAATCTTTAAATCCTAACGGTTTGAGCAATTGCACCAGCGGATGAAATTCAATATTGAGTGCATCGACCCGTTTTTGTGTGCGCGGGTGGGTGGAGACAATAATGGGGAGTTTGTAATGTTCAGCCAGCGTATTGAGGATATTCACCAATTTATGGAAGTTGGCTTCAGAATCAATATTCTCTTCGCGGTGGGCACTGATTACAAAGAATTGTTTTGCTTTAAGATGTAAGCGTTCCAATATGTCTGAAGCATCAATACCTTCCCGGTAGTGATTGAGTACTTCAAACATTGGGCTGCCAGTTTTGATCACCATATCGGGCGGCAACCCTTCACGGAGAAGGTATTCGCGTGCAATGCTGCTGTAGGTCAGGTTGATGTCGGCGGTGTGATCAACAATACGACGGTTTATTTCTTCTGGTACGCGCTGGTCAAAGCAGCGGTTGCCTGCTTCCATGTGAAAAATAGGAATTTTGCGGCGTTTGGCGGGAATCACTGCCATGCAGCTATTGGTATCACCCAGTATTAGCAGGGCATCTGGTTTAATCTCCGCCAATACTTGATCAACACCGATAATGACTTTGCCAATGGTTTCTGCACCACTGCTACCTGCGGCATTGAGGAAATGGTCGGACTTACGAATGGTTAAGTCGTCAAAGAATATCTTGTTAAGCTCGTAGTCGTAGTTTTGCCCCGTATGCACCAAGACATGCTCACAATATTGATCAAGTTTAGCTAACACTCGTGACAGGCGAATAATTTCAGGTCGCGTACCCACGACGGTCATAACTTTGAGTTTTTTCATGTTATACCGGATGGGTATAGGTGTCTGGGCGGTTGCGGTCAAAAATTTCATTGGCCCATAGCATAACAATCATTTCATCGTCGCCGATATTGGTAATGTCGTGTGACCAACCAGGGACAGTTTCGACTATTTGGGCTTGTTCGCCGCTGGTATACAGTTCGTGCGTTTCACCCGTTAGTATATGGCGGAAACCGAAACGGGCTTTGCCTTTGATCACCAGAAATTTTTCCGTTTTGCTGTGATGGTAGTGACCGCCACGGGTCATGCCAGGGTGGGCGGTGAAAAAGGAGAACTGCCCTGATTCTTGAGTTTTGAGCATTTCCACAAATACGCCACGTTGGTCACCGTGTTGGGCGACTGGATAGCTGAATGATTCAGGCGGCAGATAGCTTACATAGGTAGAATACAGTGCTCGTAATAAACCTGTGCCTACGGTTTCTGTGATCAAAGTTTTACGGCTGTTGCAGAAAGTTTCTAATGTACTGGCAATTTCTCCGACGGTGGCGACATATTCTTTGGGTACTTGACATATTTCCCTATTGCTAATAGCAGGTATATCGCGCATAACCCGGAAAAACTCATCTATAAGATCATCAATATACACTAAGATTAAGGTGACGCTGGGGTCATTGATAGTGATGGGTAAACCTCGGGTAATATTATGACAGAAAGTGGCAACTGCTGAATTATAGTTTGGTTTGCACCATTTTCCAAATACATTGGGAAGACGATAGATATAAACTGAAGATTGCGTTTGTTCGGCGTAAGTCCATAAGGCTTGTTCGGCTTCTCCTTTGCTTTTGCCATAAGGAGTGTCACACTCAACTTGAGTAGAGGAAGAAAAAATGACAGGAATACTACGTTCAGTAGCGGCGAGTGCTGCGCACAGTTGTTCTGTTAGGTTGGTGTTGCCGGTAATAAATTCCTTAGGAGATTTTGGACGATTGACTCCTGCTAAATGCACCACGACATCAATATGTTGTACTAAAGCAGACAATGCCTGAGCGGGTGTTTGCCGCACAAATTTGACGACTTCAAACTCGCCTGATTCTGCCAAACGTATCAGCAGGTTTTGGGCGATGAAGCCATCCGCACCTGTTACCAAAACTTTCAAAGTTTATTCCTCTGGTTGCACGTATTCACCACGTTCTAACGCGCTGATAAAATTCAATTTTCGTAACAGATTTTTCATTCCTTCCACATCCAACCGAGTGGTATTGTGAGAGTTGTAATCTTGAATGCTGGCAATGCCTGAATCTCCTTCTTCCACGAACTTGCTATAGTTGAGGTCTCGTAGATCAGGTGAAATGCGGTAGTAGTTGCCCAAGTCTTGGGCCGCCAACATTTCTTCACGGCTCAACAGAGTTTCATAGAGTTTCTCGCCATGGCGTGTGCCAATCATACGTACTTCATGGTTGGGTTTACCCATGATAGACAGCAAGGCTTGCGCTAATACTTCGATAGTTGCAGCGGGTGCTTTTTGCACGAAAATATCCCCGTTTTGACCGTGTTCAAAGGCATAAAGCACGAGGTCAACTGCGTCATCCAGCGTCATCATGAAGCGAGTCATGCTGGGATCAGTGATCGTGATAGGTTTGCCTGCACGGATTTGGTCTACGAACAGTGGGATGACTGAACCACGGGAGGCCATGACGTTACCGTAACGGGTACTGCAAATAGTGGTTTTCGTGTCTGCCAGATTACGAGATTTGGCAACGATGACTTTTTCCATCATGGCTTTGGAAATACCCATTGCGTTGATGGGGTAAACGGCTTTATCGGTACTCAAACAGACTACCCGTTTTACGCAATTTTGAATCGCAGCTTCCAGCACGTTTTCTGTACCAAAGACGTTGGTTTTAACGGCTTCCATTGGATGAAATTCGCAGGATGGTACTTGTTTCAGTGCTGCTGCGTGGAAGATGAAGTCTACGCCTCGGCTGGCATTGAGGATGCTTTGATAATCCCGTACATCGCCGATGTAGAATTTGAGTTTGGGATTGGCGTAGTTTTTACGCATGTCATCCTGTTTTTTCTCATCACGACTGAAAATACGAATTTCGGCGATGTCGGTTTGCAGGAAACGGAGGAGGACAGCGTTACCGAAAGAGCCAGTGCCACCACTTATTAGTAACGTTTTATTTTTGAACATAAAAAAACTTGTTCCATGTATATGAGAATATTTGCACAGCATCTTGCTGACGTATTAGTAGTAATATTAAGTAAAAGACAAAAGAGTAAGCTATAAGCCACGCAGTGAATAATAACATAGTACCTGAATTTATATATTTATGGATAGAAAGATGGAAAAACAACATTAGTAAGAAAGATGTGCATATTTTTAATAAAAATATCTTTACATCTTTAGTTATTTTATACATTTTATTTCTTAGTAATAAAGGTGCAGCTAATAATGTCAATCCCAAGCATGTTGCTATAAGGTTAGCAAGTGATAGACCAGCTACTCCAAAATCTGCAACAAGTTTGTAGCTAAAAAAAATATTAATTAAAACTGAGATTACCCCAGCAAACATGGGGAAGGTCGTTCTGCTTGATAAGTAATAAAAACGAGTAATAAATTCTTTTATAGACAATAGTATTATACTGATTAAATAAAACAATAAAATATTTGAAGTTTGCGTTAGAGCTAACTCGCTAAATCTTCCTCTAAAGTAGATAATTTTAATTAAATTTTTCGCATTAAAAGATAAAAATAATATGACAGGAAGCGACATTATCGTTAAATATCTTATACTTGTCCAGGTAGTCTCGATCACATCATCTTTCTTATGTTCACTAGAGAGTTTTGACATTCTAGGATATAAGACTGTAAGCATTGCTGTTGTAATAACGCCAGAAATAGTTAGTTGTATATTTTGAGCGTAGTTTATGGCAGATAAACTACCCATAGAAAGCCCTGATGAAATAATGCTATTGGCAAGGAGATTCATTTGGTCAACTGAATACCCAATAAAGATCGGAATAATAGCTATAGACATTTTTCTTATGTCGGTATCTATGAATTTCTTTTGAAAAGAGTATTTGAAGTGTTTTTTAGAGATTAATATTTGAATGATGACTTGAATAACAGTAGCTAACACTCCAGCTATGGCAAGGGTATATATCCCATATTGTTCAACGAATAAATATAAACCAAATATTACAAACAACGCTGAGAATATAGGAATAATGTGTTGAGCATAAAACTTATCATAAGTACTTGAAATGGCAGCTAAAGACAGGTAACTTGCTGTAAACGGAAAAGATAATACAAGGATTTTACCTAGAGATACTGTAAGTTTTTTGTTTTCCTGATTAAAGCTTGGAGCAATGACATTAACTAAAATTTCAATAAAATAGTACGATAATAAAGATAGAAACAAAGAAATAATAAATATAAACGTTAGGTAGCGTGAAAAAAACATATTAGCTTCTATTACGCCATATGTTGTTTTTTTCTTCTCATATTCTGGTATGAGCATTACTAAATAACTTGATATGAAAGACCAATAAATGATGCTTGGTATGTTGTTTGCTGCAAAAAATGCATCCGACACATTAGATGCTCCAAAATAATAGGATATGATAATATTACGAACAAAACTTATTATTTTTCCAATAATTATTATAAATAAAACAATTATAATATTCAGATAATTTTTACCATTCATTTTACATTGTATCGTTTACGTTTTATAACGTAAATTGTGATTACAAATAAAGTGATAAACAAGTAATTGTAACCATGAAGAATTTGGTTGTTAGCCACCACGAAGACAAATAATACAGATAACAGCGAGAATAAGAGCATTGATATAGGGTTGTTGTAAACAAGGATTTCTCTCCAGCTTTTTCCATAATAATAAGAGATTAAAAAAAATAGAAGAGGAATGCCGAAAAAAGAAATATCTGATGCTAACCAAGGAAATATAGTATGCCACGCGCTTTTGCCTGGAATGCCAAATGTTTCTTCCATTCTGTATATGTAAGTTTGCTCATATAAGTCTATACCAAATAGAAATTTGACAATTGAGGAAGCTGCCACAGAGTTCCCGATACCATAAGTCCACTTGAACGGCAACGTTAGACATTTGGAAAGACCATAATATCCACCGGATAAATATCCAGTTGTAAATGCAGAAACACCTATCCCTATCTTATCTCCCAGCAATGTGAAGATAGGATGTTCTGTATTATAGCTTGAATAATCATACATATGATTATTAATGTCGGATATGGATATTTCTCTAGAATCTAATCGAGAATATTGAGAATAGGAAAAAATAAAAAATAACAAGAAGGCTCCCGTTACGATTCTTTTAGTTATTTTTTTTCTTGTGCCTATATTATACTTGTACATTTTTACCATTACAGCTATAGTTCCAATGATAAAAATATCACCTAATGATTTCTGATTTCCATTTGATATTGTCTGAGACAATACTACGAGAAATATAAACAATAAAAAAAAATACTTGTAGCTTTTGCGCAACGAGCTGAAGAAAAAAAAACCTAGGCATAAAGTAACAAATTTAGGAATGGCACTAATTATTAGAAGTAAAAACTCTATAGTAAATAGGGTACTCACTTTTTTTTCATTATAATATTGATAGTAATCAATATAGTTCTTTCCGATTTCTAACAAATTTATATTGATACGTCCCTGAGAGTACTGATGAATAACACCGGTCAGCATAAAAAATATACTTACAAAGAGGCTATATTTAAAAAGAACTTGTATGAAGGTATAATCTTTTTTTGTTTGCTTTGATATAAAATGAAGTTTTGAATTACAGCCCAGATAAAAACCTATCGTAACAGAAATCAGATAAAAGAAAATAAAAATTGCAACAGGTATTTTCTCATAATTCAAGTATTCTCTAGGGCCAAAAAAACTAAACAATAACGTAGATATTATATAAATAACGTGAAATTTTAGTGGCAAATATTTCATAGCTATTGTCGAATATTATATATTATTATTCTCTACCAGAATCATCATTTTTCTTTAAAGCCTTATCTTTATCATCAGGTACGTTTTTTCTTGCAACAGAACAAGCAGTACCACAGAAGTCTTTTTTCGCTGCCAAAGAGCTTTTTTTTAATTTTTTTAAATATGGGCAGAAGCTTCCCTGCCGTATCGCTTCTCAAAAAATCTCCTTTGAGTTTCAGATAGACGGCATGGTATAATACCTCCAACTTCAACGCAAGGGAAAAATGGACGACAGAGAAAATACAGCGGTCAAGGCCGCCGACCTGTTTAACGATGGCTTTCATTGCAGCCAAGCCGTGTTATGCGCCTGCTCCAAGCTCTTCAGGGAGGAACCGCCACCTCCTGAACTGACAGCCGCAATGGCCCCTTTTGCCGCAGGGATGGCAAGCAGCGGTCAAGTCTGCGGAGCACTCAGCGGAGCATTGGCCGCTGTTGGCTTCGCCTTAGGCAAGACCGCGCCGAAAGGCGAAAATCATAAGGCAATGAGCCGAATCGGCCACGAGATGGTCAGTGAATTCAACCGAATCACAGCCGAGCACGGCAGCATCAACTGCGCTGACATTGCCAAAGTGGATTGGCAGGATGCCGAGGCGGTGCGCCGGTTCCGCACTGATCCTGACAGTCGCCGCAAGCATTGTGTTCGGGTGGTGCGGGAAACAGCAGCTATTCTGCATGATCTGGCCAAAAAACATCTTGCTTAACTAACCGCCGGTCGGTTCCGGCGTGCATTCGCTGTCTGCAACAAAGCGGACAGCGCAGTTCAACAACAAAACATGGGAGGGATGTAAGAACAATGAACACCTTGAAACTGATCGGCATTTCCGCACTGGCTTTGGCAGCATTAAGCGGCTGCGCACGCTACGACAATCGCACCTGCAAGACGGAATTTGATTTGGTTGCGCCGACAACCTACGAGGGCAAGACCTGCGTTATGCGTTGCGGCAGCCAGCGCACCCAGTGCCGTGATAACAAGCAGCAGCAGTATATCAACTGTGATCATTACAACAGAATGGCAGCTCTGGAATTTGACCGCTGCCTTGCTTCCGGGGCGACCAACTGCTACAGCCCCACCGCGCCGCCCTGCGAACGTCCTTGCTCAAGCACCGGAGCATGTGCTGATGAGTGTGAGGCGGAATACAGGCAGTGCTATCAGAGCTGCGGCGGCCAAGTTGTGAGCCGTGAAGTCTGCACCGGCGATTGCGGCTGGGGCGGTGTCTGCAACTGAGCATTGTTTCTGCTGAACTGTGAGGAAGACTGTCGGCATTGTTGCCGATAGTCTTCTTTTATTTTTCCCTGTTTGTCTCTTCTCTTCTTTTCAATAATGCCGCCGTACTCTCCCTTCACCCTGCTCCATCAGTCTTCCCAATGCCCGGCCCGCTGCGGCCAAGTCGCCACGCTGCACGGAACCTTCAACACGCCGGTATTCATGCCGGTCGGGACGTTGGCCACGGTCAAAGCGGTCACGCCGGAAAATCTGCTGGAGCTGGGTGCGCAGATCATTCTTGGCAACACCTACCACCTCTTCATCCGGCCCGGTCATGAGCTAATACGTAACGTTTTCGGAGGACTGCACAAGTTCATGCACTGGGACAGGCCGATTCTCACCGATTCCGGCGGGTTCCAGATATTCAGCCTGAAGGAGCTGGCCAAAATCACCGAGCAGGGCGCGGAGTTCCGCTCGCACTTGGACGGCAGCAAGCTCTTTCTCAGCCCGGAAAAAGCGGTTGAGGTGCAGGAAGCTCTTGGCTCGGACATCATGATGGTGCTGGACACCTGTATTCCGTACCCGGCAAGCTATGACGAGGCGGCGAAGGCCACGGCCCTCACCTCGCGTTGGGCGCAACGCTGCCGCACTGCGCAGAGCGAAACCGGTCAGCTTCTTTTCGGCATTGTTCAAGGCGGCATGTACCCAGAATTGCGGCGGCAGTCGGCGGAAGAGCTGATTGAGATCGGCTTTGACGGCTACGCGCTGGGCGGGCTGTCGGTCGGCGAACCAAAGGAGCAGATGCACGCGATGCTGGACGCGACCGTTCATCTCCTGCCGGACAGCCATCCCAAGTACCTGATGGGCGTGGGCACGCCGGAGGATTTGGTCGAGGGCGTGTATCGCGGGGTTGACATGTTCGACTGCGTGATGCC
>DHWV01000018.1:28393-32747 GCA_002413355.1 Desulfobulbaceae bacterium UBA5173
TGCGTGATGCCGACCCGCAACGCCCGCAATGGAATGCTCTTTACTTCAAGCGGCAGAGTTGTTATAAAAAATAGCTGCTATCGGGAAGATCAGGGGCCGGTGGACGAGCGATGCAACTGCTATACCTGCCGCAATTATTCCCGCGCTTATCTGCGCCACCTTTTTCAATGCAACGAGATTCTTGCATATCAGCTCAACAGCATCCACAATCTGCATTATTACTGCTCGCTGATGGCTGAGATGCGCACGGCGATTACGGAAGATCGGTTTGTGGAGTGGCGGAGACGATTTTATATGCAGCGAAATGACTCGCTGTAATCTCAAAAAAATAGGAGGAAATATCATGGCAACTAACGCTTATAACAACAAAAATCTTGCAGGGAATTCTGTAGAAGGAGATAGTTTTATTATCGAAGAATATAAAACCATCAGGGATGAGATTAAAGCAACAAAAGCTCGTCTATTTTTAATAAACAGTGTTGGAATTGCAGGTGTTCCAATGTTGTTATCGTGGCTGGCAAAAGATGATAGTAATTCAATTTCTTTGATGATATTTGAATGTTTTCTTCCTTTTATTGTTGTCGCCTCAATCCCTGTTTTTTTATCTGAGAATAGAAACTTGATGCGCTGTGGCCGATACATTAGAAAGCATATTGAAAATGAATTAACAAATACTGAAAAATATCATTCCCATATTGGATGGGAAAGATGGCTTGAAACAAATAATAAAAATGTTTTTATCCCAAACGAAGAAGAAATTTCCATCCCAAACGAAGAAGAAATAGATAATAAAAATCAGCTTTATCGCATTCGTCGTAAAGTTAATAAAATATATAATAGAATTAATTCATTAATTGATCTATTTCTAAAGAAAGCAAAATATTTTTTGTATAAAAATATAAAAACAGGCAGTATATTCAACGACAAGAATGATTTTGACAAAAGATCTGTAGATAGGCTTGTGATCAGATCTTTTTTATTGTTATTTATAGTTTATTATGCATCATCAGCTACAATAGCGATGTATAAAACATTTGCTGTAACGCATAACCGTTTGTCGTTTATCAGTTTGTATTTAATAATTATTTTAATGTTTTCGATGTATTCTACTTTAGGGAGGTTGATACTAAAATACTCAGCAGAACATTATCACGATTTAATATCAACAAAGCATCATGACGCTACATGTATATTGTCATTTGACATAGGAGGGACAAATTCTAGAGTTTTAACATGTTATATAAACGAGGAAATCATTAAATCGGGCAGCAATGCATTTGAAGGAAAAACTAACAGTTACCAGAAGATAGATGAGCTTCTAATAAAATCTGATATAAATAACAACCAATATGATCGAGCGATTGTTGCTGTTCCAGGTGCCGTAACCACTGACAACCTGATTCATCTTCCTTATGTTCGATGGAAAACCATAGATCAGGCTGCATTGAAGAGGCGATATCGAAAAATAATATTTATCAATGATTTTGTTGCGCAAGCATACGGCTGTCTTACAGAAGCAATAAAAGGTGCTGTCCTTATCAGTGGTAAAGAGCAGCAGAAGCGAGGTGATATCGCGGTAATTGGTGCTGGAACAGGAACAGGGCATTGCTCTCTGAAGAAGATAGACGCAGATTCATACGCTTGCATTCCATCCGAGGCAGGGCATATTCCTTTTCCATTTCTTTTTGATGATGAAATTGAGTCAGGATTCAGGGAATTCCTGATCTCAACAAAAAATGATGCCGATCATACGCGGGACAACCTGATTCCTGTCTGCAATGATGTTGTCTCTGGTACTGGATTATCCCGTCTGCATCAATTTATCACCAACAGTGAACGTGAACTGCTTCCAAGCGAAGTGGCGGAGGAGATTAAGTCGGATCCGAACTCTGACACAACCAAATATTTTGGCAAGTTCTACGGCAGGGCTTGCAGAAATTATGTCTTGTCAACTTTGGCATCTGGCGGCACACTGTACATCTCCGGCGGAGTGGCGATCAAAAATCCCTTCTTGGTTGACAACCAAAGCTTTAAAGATGAATTTCGGGAAAGCAAAACCACGGCAGGAACATTGTTGGAGCAGATTTCCGTTTATCTCATCCAAGATGAACGCATAGGCTTGCTTGGCGCAGCTTACTACGGAGCAAAGATTGCATGAACAAACATGCAATTGCGAGATAAAATCAAATGATACCAAAGACAAGGTGCGGCTATGCGTGATGTGAAATCCATTGCAATAACAAGGGCAAATAAGCTGATACAGGATCGTGTTGATCTGCCAGTCTTAAATAAGGATCAAGTGTTGGTCAGGACACTGCGGACAGGTATATGCAGCACAGAAAGAGAACTCATGCACCAAACGATCAATGCCCCTGACGGGTACGATTTTTTGGTTCTTGGCCATGAGGCGGTTGGTGAAATTGCCGAAACAGGCAGTGCTGTTTCTCAATTTCAGAAAGGGGATATAGTTGTTCCTTCAGTGCGGCGCGGCTGCGGTGAATGCGTTTTCTGTAACAGCAACAGAAGCGACATGTGCAATACCGGTAGATACACAGAACGGGGGATTGTAAAACTGCACGGCTTCATGTCAGAATATTTCATCGAGCAGGAAGCGAATTTGACAAAAATTCCGCCGCCATTGAAATCTCAGGCTGTGCTGCTGGAACCGCTCACGATTGGGATCAAAGCCCTTGAAGAATATTACAAGGTGCAGAAAAGTAGACTGTGCATCACGAAGGATATATCTGAAAAGGATATTCTCAAGAATGCCCTGATCATTGGTGCTGGTCCAGTCGGTTTGCTGACCGCCGTCATTTTGGCCTGCGATGATGTTCCGTTCGTTTGCGCGGATATTGATGAGGATGGCGGCATCAAATCTGAGATTGTCAGGATGCTGAACGGAAAATATGTCAACCTGAGAGAATACCTTGATGGAGACATCCTGAACAGCAGCAAACTCAGCAGAGAAAAATCAGTCGGCGATCTTGATTTGATCGTTGATGCCAGCCCTGATCCTGTCACCTGTATGCAGATGATTGACCTGCTGCGCTTCAACGGCGCAATTGTTCATCTTGGCCTCCCAGGAGGAAATAAAGAACGCCGGATGAGTTGTCTTGATCATTACATCACGTCGTTAGTTTTAAAAAATGGCGTGATATTAGGCTCTGTCAATGCGAATTTTGCCAATTTCAAAACTGGCATAACCTATATGGAGCAATGCCAGAAAAAATTTGGCGATGTTCTGGATAGAATCATCACGCATCGATTCCATTTTTCTGACTACCAGCAAGCATTTGATGTCAAGTCGAAAGACAGAATCAAAGTTGTGCTGGAATGGAGCTGACAGCTAACTTTCTGCCTGTTCAGGCATTCACTTTTTTCTTGGAGAATAACTTATGGCTGGAATAGCCTACGCTCAATCCGCAGCAGGTACTGCACCGGCAGCCGGAAGCGGTCTCGCCTCGTTTGGTCAATTTGTCCCGCTTATTCTGATTTTTGTCGTCTTTTACTTCCTGCTCATCCGTCCGCAGCAGAAAAAAGCGCAGGAGCAGCAGGGTTTTCTTACCAATCTGAAAAAAGGCGACAAGGTGATGACCGGCGGCGGGGTACATGGCACCATCACCGGCCTGACTGACACCGCTGCCACCTTGGAAATTGCCGACAATGTGCGGATCAAGGTGCAGCGCGGCTATATCCTGCCGATGCACCCGGCGGAAGAGAAGCAGGCGGATTCAGCCAAAAAAGGCTGAGGCAGCAAGGCCTGCTGATCTCCATCTGGAGAATTACCAACAAATCTTTGAGCCGTAACCGTAATGGATTTATATAAACTCACCCTGCGGCAGGCGCAGCAGAAGCTGGCGGCACGGGAAATCACCGCGACGGCCCTCACCGAATCGCTGCTGGCCCGGATTGACCATGTGGAAGACAAGGTCAGGGCGTATTTGAGCCTGCACCCGGATCAGGCGATGGCCGCTGCCGAGCAGGCGGACAAAAAGCTGGCGCAAGGCCAAGGTGGTCTGCTCTGCGGTCTGCCGCTGTCGATCAAGGACGTGCTTTGCACCGCGACTATGCCCACCACCTGCGGTTCGAAGATGCTGGAAGGCTTCATTCCGCCCTACAACGCGACCGTAGTGGAGAAGCTGCTGGCCGAAGATGCAGTGCTGCTCGGCAAGGTGAGCATGGACGAATTCGCGATGGGTTCGACCAACGAGAACTGCGCCTACAAGGACAAAATTCCGCACAATCCGTGGAAACTCGGCTATGTGGCAGGCGGGTCCAGCGGCGGTTCGGCGGCCTCCGTGGCGGCTGGCGAGTGCTTGGCCTCGCTCGGCTCGGACACCGGCGGCTCGATCCG
>DHWV01000018.1:33007-56796 GCA_002413355.1 Desulfobulbaceae bacterium UBA5173
CCGCCAGCCCGCCTCGCTCTGCGGCGTGGTCGGCATGAAGCCCACTTATGGCAGGGTTTCGCGCTACGGCTTGGTGGCCTTCGCCTCCTCGCTTGATCAAGTCGGGCCGCTGACCAAGGATGTGGCTGACTGCGCCCTGCTGATGCAGGCCATCGCCGGGCACGACGAGCGTGATTCCACCTCGGCCAAACAGGCGGTGCCGAAGTGGAGCGCGGCCTTGCAGGACGGCATGAAGGGCCTTCGCGTCGGCATTCCCCGCGAATATTTCGGCGAAGGGCTGGACCCGGAAGTGGAGCGCAGCATCCGGGCGGGCATTGCCATGCTTAAAGACGCAGGTGCAGAGTTAGTTGAGGTCTCGCTGCCGCACACGGAATACTGCGTGGCCGTGTATTATTTGATCGCCTCGGCGGAGGCCAGTTCCAATTTGGCCCGCTACGACGGGGTGCGCTACGGCAGACGGGCGGCGGCGGACAGCCTGATTGACATGTACCGGCAGACGCGCTCGCAGGGTTTTGGCGATGAGGTCAAACGGCGCATCCTGATAGGCACTTACGCCCTTTCCGCAGGCTATTACGATGCCTATTACAAAAAGGCTTCGCAGGTGCGGACGCTGATCCGCGAGGATTTCGCCAAGGCGTTTGCGGCCTGCGACGTGCTGGTTTCGCCGGTCACGCCGACCACAGCTTGGCCGCTTGGCCAGAAGGCGGATAATCCCCTTGCCTTGTATTTGTCTGATATTCTCACTATTTCCGCCAATCTTGCCGGAATTCCGGGCATGTCCGTGCCTTGCGGCTTTTCCTCAGCAGGACTGCCGATCGGAATGCAGATGCAGGCCAGCCATTTCAACGAGGAAGTGCTTTTCCGGGCGGCGTGGAATCTGGAGCAGCGGGCGGGTGTGAAGGGAAGAATGCCGGAGATTTGAGGTAATTATAAATCCAGTGACTTAGAACTCTTGGCTACTGGATTTATACTGTCAACAAGGGTATGACAGCATAACTTCTTGTTAGTTCTCAAGAAAATGAGCAATCCTGATATCCAATACAAATATGCGCTTTCCAAAACTGGAGAAGCGATTTGCATTGATTCATTAACAGAAAAAGATAGAATTGATTACGAGTGTTTAGGGTGTGGAAATATATTAAGACCAGTTTTGGGGGAAATAAGGCAAAAACATTTTAGGCATAAATCTCAACCAGTATGTTCAGAGGAAACTTATCTCCATAGGATGGGGAAGAAACTTTTTATGGGAAAATACAAGGAGTGTTTACTATTTAATATTCCTTATTTAGTCGAGCTTGAAGTACCTGTTTTCTGCAACTCGTGTCAGCATGTACCTTGCTCGAAAGATGGACGAAGAAAAAGTTATAATTTGACAGATAAGTTCGTAAAAATAAAAGAGGAAGAGAGAGATCATGATTTAATACCTGACATATTACTTGAAACTGAATCAGGAGAAAAGATATACATCGAAATTGCTGTTACGCATTCCTCTTCAACCAACAAAATTGCATCAGGGGAAAGAATAATTGAGTTCTTAATTAAAGAAGAAGCGGATCTGGAAATATTAAAAAGAAATCAAGCATCTAAATTTGATGACAAAATAAGAGTTTACAATTTCAAGCCACAACCTGAGACGATTCATTTGAAGCGTTTTTGTCATAAAGAAATAGATTATTTTGCTGTTTTTTCTAATGGAAAATGCAGATTTATGGCTTGCCAGATATATAAATGGGACGCGATAAAAGAATCAGGAGGATATGTCATTAAAGTTGAAGATAAAAATCCAGACATCTTTATTCAAGAAACAGAAAAAGCATTTTTAGCCGGAATAAGAGTAAAAAACTGTTTTTTATGTCGTTACCACGCGATAAACACATTTTATTCAATGTTTAAAGAAAGCAATCCTATTTTCTGCAAATTTTACAGGGAACAAAAAAAGTCAAATTTTGCAGCAGATTGTAAAATTTATCGACCTGATAAAAAAGTATTTAGATATACGTGAGTTAAATTCATCCATCTTCAGTGACCGAAACACGGTGCGATTCAGTGGCATTGATACCGCGAGGGCCGCTGCTTGTTGACTTTCGCTACATTTGATCTATACTGAAAGATATAGACCAAACTTCGCCTGCCAAAGGGAGCCGACATAATGGAAACTGCAAAATTGTTCACCAATGGCCGCAGTCAAGCGGTCCGCCTGCCCAAGGAGTTCCGCTTGGAAGGCAAAGAAGTGTTCCTCAAGAAAACCGGGGCTGGCATCCTGATTCTGCCGAAAGATCAGTCTGTCTGGGATGCGTGGGAGGAAATGCTGCTCAAGGGCGGGGAGCCGCTGCTTGCTGAACGCAGCCAGCCAAACGAGCAGCAGAAACGGGAAGGACTTGATGATTTATTTGCTTGACACCTGCATCTGCATTTACCTGATCAATAAACGCCCGTTGCCGCTTATCAGCACATTCAAACAGCATCAGCCCGGCGAAATAGGCATCTCTGTCATCACAGCGTCAGAATTGCACTACGGTGTTGAGAAAAGCTCTCGGAAGGCGGAAAATCAGGAACGGCTTGACGCTTTTCTTGCTCCGTTTGACATTCTTCCCTATGATGTCAAAGCGGTTGCGGCGTATGGCGGCATCAGGGCGGAGCTGGAGAAAAAAGGGCAGCCCATCGGCCCGCTGGACATGCTGATCGCCGCGCAAGCTCTGAGCGGCGGCTTGATCCTCGTCACCAATAACGAGAAGGAATTTCAGAGAATCCCCGGCCTGCAAATTGAAAACTGGGCGGCTGGCATCCAGAACACAAGAAGGCAAACGACGTAAATTCATCCATCTTCAGTGACCGGAACACGGTGCGATTCCGTGGCATTTCCGACGCTGTACCCTGTAAGTTGTTGGACACTTGGTGCTAACGCGGCTCAAAAAAAGGAGGGAACAATGAAGTTGCCCAAATGGGACATCCTAAAAGCAAATTTCCCTGCTCTGCCTGCGGATCAGGTTTTTCAGGCGGTTGGCGGCAAAGTGCTGCACAATTATCAAATCGGCACATTTAGCAACGCCTGCTCAACCAGAGTGTCGGCTGCGCTCAACGCCTCCGGCAAAGAGCATGAGATACCATTTTTTAAAGACAGCAGCGTGACGGGAAAAGCGGAGGCTCAGGTTTCTTCCGGCGCAGATAAAAAATGGTATATCTTCCGGGTGCGGATGCTGGTCAAATATCTGACAGGACGATACGGCAAGCCAGAGGAGTTTTTGCCGACAGAATACGCGCAAAAGCTCGCTGACAGAAAAGGCATCATGATTTTTGAAGTAAAAGGATGGACAGATGCCACCGGTCATGCTGACTTATGGGATGGGAACGTCTGTTTATGGCACGGCTACGAAGATGTTGCCACTAAAATTCTCTTTTGGGAGGCGGAAGACCAGAATGCTGGCCAATTGTCTGCCGGGTCAGTGCAGTAGCTATGAAAATTTCCTGCCGACTGAATCCAACGCGCTGTTGTATTCTGCTTATGTTCTGCCTGCTTTCTGCCTGTATTCCTGCCACGCAACCCGCTTCATCTCCGCAACCAGACAATGAGCAGCTGCAATTCGCCAAAGCGAATTGTTTCTTTCAGTATTTTCAGAAAAAAGGTTATGACCTGAAAGATATTCGAGCTATTTCAGGCGGCATTGTTGAACGTGGTTCGGCATCGACGGAACAATATGAGCTGGTGGCGGAGTTAGTTAAAAACTACAAGCCGCAGCTAACCACAAAACAGAAAATTGATATTGAGCTGCTGAAATGTTTTACTCTGGATCAGGATGGTGATTTTCTCCATGCCTTAGCTGTGGTGAATGAAAAAAACTAAAACAGTGACGATTTGTCTTTGCAGGTTTAATTCATTACTCAAGGGAGAACAATGAACCCGTTGCAATCTATCGGCATGGTCGGCGGCGGCCAGATGGGCGAGGCACTGATCAAGGGGCTGCTCGCTTCCGGTCTGACTGAGGCAGGCAGCATCACGGTGGCCGAGCCGTCGCCGCAACGCCGCGAATATTTGGAAAATACGTATCATATCCGCAGCAGCGGCAGCCCTGCTGAACTGTCGGCAAGCAGCAAAATCATCATTCTGGCAATCAAACCCCAGATTATGGAGCCGGTGCTGGCTCTGTACCGCGAGCATCTGGCTGCCGAACAGTTGCTCATCTCCATCGCCGCTGGCGTGACCATCAGCCAGATGGAACGCTGCCTTAGCGAAAAAATGCGCATCATCCGGGTGATGCCGAACACGCCCGCTTTGGTTTTAGCCGGAGCCTCGGCAATGAGCGGCAATGCCAACGCCAGTCGTGAGGACATGGCCCTCTGCGGACAAATTTTTTCAGCGGTCGGCACCTGCGTGGAAGTGCCGGAAAGTCTACTCGATGCCGTTACCGGCCTGAGCGGCTCCGGGCCAGGATACGTTTTCACCTTCTTGGAGGCGATGATTGACGGCGGCGTGCTGTCGGGCACTCCTCGGCCGTTAGCTGAACAGCTTGCCCTGCAAACCCTCTACGGTTCTGCCAAACTGGCTTTGGAAAGCAATGAACCGGCGGCCGTGCTGAAGGGACGGGTCACTTCGCCCGGCGGCACAACCATTGCAGGCTTGCAGGTGATGGAGCGCGACGGCCTGCGCGGCACCATGATGGCGGCGGTCAAGGCGGCAACCGACCGCTCGAAAGAGCTGGGCAAATAGGGCATGAATATCCGCCGTGTCGGCATCATCATCCGCAAGGACTCGCCGCCGGTGCAGCGGATTGGCGAGGAGCTGGCCGCGTGGTTTGGCCAGCGTGGAGTGCAGGCCGAGCTGGACCGGATCGAGCCAGACATGGACATGCTGACCATCCTCGGCGGCGACGGCACGCTGCTGCATGTCGCTGATCAGGCGGCACGGCTCGGCATTCCGGTGGTGGGCATCAACCTTGGCAATCTCGGTTTTTTGACCGAAGTGGCGGCAGAGGAGATGTATCTGGCCTTGGAGGAAATCCTTGCTGGCAGGGTCGCTCTTGAAGAGCGGATGATGCTGAAGGCCTGGATGATGGACGCGAGCGGTGCACAGATCGGTGAACCGTGCTTCGCGCTGAATGAAGCGGTGATCCTCAAGGGCAGCACTGAACCGCTGCTGCGTCTCTGCTGCTGGGCTGATGAGGAATATGTGGCCACCTACAAGGCTGACGGGCTGATCATCTCCACGCCGACCGGCTCCACCGCCTACAACCTTTCCGCAGGCGGCCCTATCGCCCATGCCCGACTGAAGGCCATTCTGCTCACTCCGATCTGTCCCTTCATGCTGGAGTCCCGGCCCGTGCTGCTGCCGCCAGAGACGCAGGTCATGGCCCAGCTTGCCCAGCCTTCGCACAAAGTCAAGGTGATGGCGGACGGCAGGCTGGCTTGGATCATGGAGGCCAGCAATTATCTTCGGGTGGAGGCCGCACCAAAGCCCCTGCGCCTGATCAGCTCACCGCATAAGGGCTACTTCGCCATTCTGCGCAGCAAGCTCAACTGGGCGAGCTGCGACTGCGCCCGTCTGTAGTATTCTTTTTGAAACGGTCGCAGGTTACTGGGGATTCAGCGATGCTCACCTCACGGAGCAGAAAGCGGAGGCGACACCTTGTTCCGCTCTCCTTCCTGCGGAACAGCGACGGCGGCTTTGCCGTTCAGCAGCAGTATCTCCTTTTTGCCTTCTGACAGCAGCACAACGCTGTCGCTTGTAATTTTTTCAATGACCGCAGTGCCCAACGTCTCCCCCTCGTACAGAAGATACTGACTCCGATCTGTCCCGTCCATGATGACCGCCGCGCTGCGGATGCCAATGCCGACAGCCGTTCCAACCAGAGTCAAGGCGGGAGCGGCGGCTCTACATGGTGCCAGAGCCGCTGCGCCAACAAAGACGGTGGCAAGCAGGAACTGCCCGGATATCCGCAGCATATTGTCCATAGAAGCCTGGTGCCGTTTCACTTGACGCACAGGGAACATCACGCCGCCCCAAGGCAGCCGCCGGTCACTTGAATCAGCTGCTGTAACTCGACGATTTTGCCCACCGCCTCACCACAGCCGCAGTCCAGCTCCAAGGCGCGGCGGTACATGACCAAGGCCCGCGTGTGCCATTGGCCATTCATATAGCTTTTGCCCGCCGCGCAGAACCCTTGGCCGGGACTGCTAAACATGTCCTGAAAGACTGAGGCCAGCTCTTCACCCCACAGTTCGTCCACCATGTCCTCATGCTCAACTAAGAAGCGGACCAAGAGGGCGTTTCCAGATAGGGCTGGCAGCATGATGCGGAGCATGTTGCTGGCCTGACCGAAGAGCAGGGCAAGCTGCTCCATCTGACGCATCACATCCACCGCCACCCGCCGGATGAGGCCTTTGCGGTCGATAATCCGGGTCAGGCGCGAGGCCGGGGCTGGGCCGCTGCTGCTCCAAAAGGCGGCAGAGCCGTAGCTGTTGAGAATATGTACATCTTCCTTCAGCTTGACCGCCTCGTGGAAAATGGAGCCGAGCAGCCATTCAATCAGTGAGTCCTCAAGCTGCGGCTCTGGCCAGATATGCTGACAGAGATCACGCAGCAGCCAGAGCGGACCCTTCTCCAGCTCCGTGCCGACCATCACCGAGAGCTGATCCCAGATGCTGCATCGTCCGTTGCGTCCGCTGCTGATCAGCAGGCAGCAGGCTTCGCCGCGCTGTGTAGTGCGGCAATGGCAGTAGGACTGGTACAGCTCCTGAAAGGAGCGCATCAGATGAAAAAAATCGGCAAAGACCTGCCGGACAAAGAAATCGCGCTGCCGCTCAAACCAGTTGATGCGGAGCGCGCTGCGGAAGGCGGGCTGAAGGAACGGGGGCATGAGTCGTTCAGCGCAGGGCCTGTCGATACAGGGCAAGGTAGTCCTGCGAGACCTGCTGCCACGTGTGGCGGCTGCGAATGCGCTCGACAGCAGCCCGCTGCATGGCGGCCAACCTGGCCTGATCATGCCGGTGCAGCTGGAGGGCTTGCTGCATGGCCGCAGCCAGTGCCTCCGGGGCGTGCTCCTGATAGGTGAAGCCGGTCTCGCCGTCCAGTACCTTAACCAGTCCGCCAACATGATGCACGACAGGCAGGTTGCCGTAGAGCTGGGCGATATAGTCGGTCAGGCCGCAGGGTTCGTAGAGCGAGGGAATGAGGAAAAAGTCGCCGGCGGCGTAAATCTGTGCGGCAAGAGCTTGGTCGTAGCCTTGCAGGAAGCAGAGCCTGCCACTGCCATCAGTATCGTCAGCCGCCATCTCTTTGAGATGGGTTTCGAGCGGTTTCTCGCCGCTGCCGAGCAGCAGGGTCTGGAAGCCGGTCTCGCCGGTGGCGGCAAGCAGAATCAGAGCTTTCAGCAGTACATCCACCCCTTTCTGAGCAGTCAGCCTACCGATGAAGGTGAACAGCGGCAGGTCAGGCTCCACACGCAGGCTGCCGTGCTGAACCACCCGCTGCCATGTCCGGCCTGCGGCGCAGGCGGCCAGCAGCCGCTCCTTGCCGATGCGCTTGCCCGCCAAGTCCCCTATTGCCGGATCAAAAGAAACGTCTTGCGCATGACGCGGGTTAAAATCTTCCGGGTTGATGCCGTTGGTGATGCCTGCCAGCGTCACGCCCTTGCGCAGGAGATGGTGGCCCAGCCAGCCGGTGCGGCTGTCCTCCTCGCTCTTTTGCAGCTCGCGGGCGTAATTCTCGCTGACGGTGTTCATCGCCGCATATCCGGCGGCAACGGCAAAAGGATCAAAGCAGTTATTGAACATGCCGCTGCGGATGACCGAGGGCGGCAGGCCGGTTACCGCTTCAGCGAACTCAATGTCCGCCACTTCCTGATGATAGCCCTGCCCGGCGTTATGGATTGTCACCACGGCACCGGTGCGACAGAACCAGTGCCGCCAGCCTTCATTCTCGCGCATCATCGCGGGCAGAACAGCGGCGTGGCCGTCGTGGCAATGGATGATACCCGGGCGGAAATCAAGCAGGAGCAGCATGGCCAAGGCCGCCTTCTGGAGAAGGATGTTCATCGCGAAGTAGTCGTAATGGCCTGCTCCGGCCTGCTGCCAGCTTTTTTCCGCCTCTTCCTCCGCCGTGTAGGCATACACACCATGCTTTTCTGCGAAACGCTTGGACTCCAGCAGATACACCGTGACTCCTTTGATGCTCTTCTGCCAGAGGATGATTTCCTCGCGCCGCTCCCGGCCCGGATAGTGCATGTCAACCTCAAAGCTCATGGTGACGGACTTCCGCTCCGCATCCTTGCAGGGCAGCAGCAGCCGCTCAAAGCCCAGAGCCGCCGCATCCATGAAGCCGTAGAGCGGCAGCGCGACCCGCACATCGCAGCCTGCGTGCTGGACAAGAGCCTCAGCGAGCTGGCGGCAGACATCCTTGACCCCGCCCGCTCCGGCCAGCCCGTCATATTCGCGGCTGACCATCAGGACGCGCCCTACTTTTCGTTCTTCTGGATTCACGTTGTGCTCTCGTAGAATTATTTCAGCCCCCGCATCACATGCTGCCGTAGAAGCTGATCCGCCAGCACCAGCCGCACCATCGCCTCGCAGACCGGGATGATGCGCGGAATGGCGGAAATGTCGTGGCGGCCTCCGACCTTGATTGCCACCGGCTCGTTGCTGCGGTTGACCGTCTGCTGCTCCTTGCGGATGGAGGGGATTGGCTTGACCGCCACGCGCATGATTAACTTTTGGCCGCTGCTGACTCCGGCGAGAATGCCGCCCGCATTGTTACTGAGAAAGCCGTCCGGCGAGAGCGGGTCGTTGTTCTCCGAGCCGAGCATTGCCGCCACCCGGAAGCCTGCGCCGATCTCCACGCCTTTCACCGCGCCGATGGACATCAGAGCGCGGGCCAGCTCCGCATCTAATTTGTCAAACACCGGTTCGCCCAGCCCAGCGGGACAGGTCGCGCAGATTTCGACAATGCCGCCCAGCGTGTCGCCCTGTTCGCGCACCTCGGCGATGCGTTCTTCCATCCGCGCCGCTGCCTCGTTGTCCGGGCAGAACAGGCTGTTCTCGCCGATTGCCTCTACGTCGCGCTTTTCTGCGGCAATCCCGCCCAAGGCGACGGTATAGGCCAACACGCTTACATTGTACTGGTTGAGCAGCTGTTTGGCAACTGCGCCTGCCGCCACCCGCGCCGCTGTCTCTCTCGCCGAAGCTCTGCCGCCGCCCCGATGGTCGCGGATGCCATATTTCTCCTGATAGCTGAAATCTCCGTGGCCGGGCCGAAAAATATCCTGCAACTCGCTGTAGGATTTGGAATGCGCGTCCTTGTTGAAAATCACCAACGAGATGGGTGTGCCGGTGGTTTTCGGACAGGCCGCGCCCTCCGGCTGAAAGATGCCGGACATAATCTCGACTTTGTCTGGCTCCTGCCGGGGCGAGGTCGCGCCGCCCTTGCCGGGCCGCCTGCGCTCCAGCTCCTGCTGAATCATTTCCGGGGTCAGGTCAAGACCCGGCGGACAGCCGTCAATGACCGCGCCGAGCGCAGTGCCGTGGGATTCGCCCCATGTTGTCACGCGAAAAAGGGTGCCAAAGGTGTTTCCTGCCATGATTTTATTGGGCTGATTGCTTTAATTCGGAAATAAATGCTACGGCTGCTCTTGTAATATAAAATCTTCTTTTCCCTGTCCCTGTTAGCCTTAACAGTAACATTCCACTGGAAATTAATACATCAAGATCGTTTTCTATAAATTGAATCTCGTCTAATTCTATCTTTCCAGTATACATTCCTTTAGCATTTACAATCTGATATATGCCTCTATGACCAACTCTGTCATCTTCTGAGAAGAATTCAGCTTGGTGATCAACAAGTTGGGTGAGAATGGAAACCGCTTGAGCTGAAAATATAGATTCTCGGTGGATAGCTTGTGCGATGCCTGAGAACAAATCTAATTTTCCTGCAACAGACGAGACAAGCAAATCAAGACGTTGAAGACGATCAACTAACTTATCGTGGTTTATCCGCAGCAGTGTGCCAAGGCTGTCCTCCAACTCGGCATTGTTGCGTATAGACGCAGCTATCGTTTCATGGTGTTTTTCTTCAAGCCAGCGCATGAATTCGCTCAAGTTTTTGCCTGAGTGTTCCGATTTATAATTGCAAAGCAGTCCTACGATTGTTGCAAATAATCCTGAACTTGTTAGCGGATCCATATCTCATCATCCGTTGTCTTAATCTTGTTGTGGATAGCCGTTGCCAATATCTCTGGAGTACAATTTTCCGTGTCAATCACCACATCCGAACCAGCCCGATACAGCGGCTCGCGTTCTTGGAGCAGAGCAGCGGTTTCCGCATCCAGATCATCTGTGAGCAGATGGGGCCGTTGTTCAGCAGTATGCGCATCGTGCCGCAGCCGGGTCAAGGTTGTGGCTGCATCTGTCCTCAACCAAATAACAATACCCTGTTGGCGTAGTCGCTGCCATTCCTGCTGATGGAGAATCGCGCCGCCGCCAGTTGCCAGCACCATATTTCGCTGCAAGGCCAGCTCTGCCAGCAGTCGCCGTTCCTGCTCGCGGAAATACGGCCAGCCGTGCTGCGCCACCGCTTCGGTGACAGAGCAGCCCATGCGTTCCACCAAGAGCGCGTCTGTGTCGGCGAACTCGTAACCGCAGAGTTGGGCCAGATGCCGTCCAACCGCTGTCTTGCCGGTCGCCCGGAAGCCGGTCAGCACAATCAAATTTACCATCAATCCCGCAAGAAAAGGCAGCTTAACCGGAGAAAAGCGGGCTGCTTCATTTTTTTTCTTTCCGTCCCGCCGCGCCTGCGGTAAGACTACTGCACTTTTCGTCTCTCGGCAAGCATCGGAACACAACGCGGAGGTTTCGCTTGGCAGCACTGCACTGGCCGTCCCTGCTCGCAGGCATGGCTCTTGCCCTGACCGGGGCCGGTTTCCTTCTTCTGTTTTTTCACAGCCGTTCACAGCGGGAAAAAATGCTGCTCACCCTACGCTTGGACCATGCGGAAAGCGGCTTGCATCAGCTTGACAGCCTCCGGCAGCGGAACGAGCTGCTGGAACGGGAGAAAATCAGCCTTGCAGCCACGCTGCACGAACAGCAGGCTCTGGCGGATGAGCGTCAGCACCAGCTTGAGCAGGGTCGCCGCCAGCTTGAGGGAGATTTCCAGCAGCTTGCCCGCAAGGTACTGACCGAACAAGGCCGGGTGCTGCGCGAGGAGCATGTCGGTGGACTGTCCGGCCTGCTTCAGCCGGTGCGGGAGCAGCTGGTTGATTTTAAGAAGAAGGTTGAGGATGTCTATGACCGCGAATCCCGCGACCGCCTTGCGCTGGTCAAAGAGATTGAGCACCTGAAAAGCCTGAACGAGCGCATCAGTCACGAAGCGGCGGATTTGACCAAAGCCTTGCAGGGCACAAACAAGCTGCAAGGTCAGTGGGGCGAGCTGGTGCTGGAGCGGCTGCTGGAGGAATCGGGCCTGCGCAAAGGACACGAATTTTCGGCGCAGGAGTCATTTCGCGACGAGCAGGGCAGGCTCAAGCAGCCGGACATCATCGTTTATCTGCCGGAAAACAAAGCAGTGATCATTGACTCCAAGGTTTCCCTCAACAGCTATGTCGAGGCTTGCCGCACTGCCGACGCGAAGCAGCAGGAGGAGCATCTCAAAAACCACATTGCCTCCATCCAGAAACATGTCAGCGGCCTGAGTGGCAAGCAGTATCAGCAGTTGCCCGGCCTGACTACGCTGGATTTCGTCCTTCTTTTTATCCCAGTGGAAGGAGCCTTTCAGGCGGCGGTGGCGAAAAAGCCGGAGTTACTTGGCGATGCCCTGCGCCGTCGGGTGGCATTGGCCTCGCCCTCAACTTTGCTGGCGATACTCCGCACCATTCATCACATCTGGCGCATTGACGAGCAGAGCCGCAACAGCCAGCTCATTGCCAAGGAAGCGGGAAAGCTGTACGATAAGTTCGCCGGATTTATTGAAGCCTTTGCCGAGGTGGGCAGCAGACTGGAGCAGGCCCGGCAAAGCTGGGAACTGGCCGACAAACGGCTGCGCTTCGGGCAGGGCAACCTGATCAGCCGGGCTGAGGCGTTGAAGAATATGGGCGTGCAGTCGGCAAAGGATTTGCCGACAGGGAAAGAACTTGCGGGATAATTGATAATTTTATCGTCGCGATGATCTGTAATGACTCCGTACATGTGTCCCATCTTTTCGATAATAGTCGCGGACATGAACTGTCTTTGGCCTGCCAGAATCAGAAGGGCTGTAGCTGTATGATGAAGCACCATCACCATAAGAAATTACATCGGTTTGTTGAGAGCTGCGGATGGAATTTTCTCTATATTGCTGTGTTAAAGCATCACGCAATGCAGAAGCTCTTTCCATTTGCGCAAAACACGAACGATACTTTTCCTGCTGTTGTTCTGCAATATCAAGGTGTCTCCATAACCCTGCCCTGTGAGCCTGAACACGTTTTTCATCATCGATCCAATGCTTACAGAAACTTGCTTTGCAAGTTTTGTCGATTAGTGCTCGGCCATTATGGATCATTTCCTCGTTGAGATTAGCTCCATCTATGATCACGACAACTAAATCTTGACAATATTCACCCTTATCTTGATTTATTATTTCGATCTTTCTTCCAGAAAGTAAACTTTTAATGAGCCGTTCGGCTTGTTTGTCTTGATCAAGGAGTCCTGTTTGACAAATTCCATATAAGCTAACTTCTTTTTTAAATCCATTTGTAATAATTGATAACGTGTTAGAATTTATTACTTTCACTTCATCAGGGACGAATGATTGCACTATAAACGGTGAATTACTCTGACATGATTCTCCGTGTATCAACATGGGCAACTGTATGGAAATGAACAAAAATAAAACAATTAACTTTTTCATGTAAATCATGCTGTTGTTTTTTGACGTTATGTCTTATTGTCGCAGGCCGCAAAAAACTCGACAAGCTACAATTCTTCGATGGAAAAAATAGCGGTATTATAGTACAAAATCCACGAAAAGGCAAATATGAAAACAAGGAATCATGATGGAACTTAGGGAATTTGTTGAAGAAGCCTTGAAAGATATTGTTGGCGGAGTCAAAGATGCGCAGAAGCAGATTCTGCACGGCGAGATTGTGCCAAGCAAGGACGGGAAAAGCGGCGAGGCGGATATTGAGTTTGAAATAGCGGTCAAGCCTGAAGAGGATAAATTAGTGGTGGTCATCCCGCCCGCCCCGCCTGCTCCCAACTTGAGCAAGGTCAAATTCAAGATACCTGTGCGCCTACCAAAGAGACGGGGCGGCTTCCTCAGTCATCTGATTGAATACTATTGCATGAAAAGAAGGAAGAAAAAAGCTAAGGCAGAAGAGCCGAAGCTGCCACCGCCGGAGGGTGAACCTGCATCACCGGAGGCTCCCAAGAGCGGCCCAGCCCCAAAGCCTGAAGAGCAAAAAACAAACAAAAATAAAGAGTGACAGGGGAAATGCTAATTTCGCGCTATCGAACGAGACAAGTCTGTCTCGCCGTTATTCTTTTTTAGACTCAGCAGTTCAGTAACCAGATTGCCCGTCTGTCAAGACAGGGCGCAGCCCCGCAACCTTTCAGCCATTGCTTCCGCCATGAAATCATCCTCAGATGTCCTGATCATCGGAGCCGGTTTGTCCGGTCTTGCCGCCGCCACCTTTCTCAAGCACAAGCAGCCGGGCATTTCCCTTTTGGTTATCGAGAAGGAGGAGCAGCCCGGCGGCGCGGTGCGCTCGCATCTGGAGGAAGGCTATCTCGCTGAGGGCGGGCCGCACGGCTTTCTCGACAACTGCCTTGAAAGCCGGGTGCTGATTCACGAGGCTGGCTTGACCAATGAAGTGGAAAAGGCTCCGCTTTCCAAGTTTGTCCGCTACATCTGCTTGGACGGCAAGCTGAACCTGATTCCGCAACGCCCCGGCAAGATCATTAGAGCACCGCTGATGTCCTGGCCTGCCAAATTCCGCGTGCTGGCTGATCTCTGGAAAAAGCCTTTGCCGGATGAGCCGACTGTGGCCGAGTGGGTGGAGCACCGTTTCGGCAAGGCGATGCTGCCTTTTGCCGATGCTGTTTTCACCGGCACCTATGCAGGCGATATTGCCCGGCTGAAGATTGCAGGCGTGATGCCTGGTATACGCGAGCTGGAGCTGAAGCATGGCTCGGTTATGCGCGGCGGTATCGCCAAAATGCTCGCGGCCCGCAAGGAAAAGAAGGACAAAAAGCGAAAAGGGTTGCCTTCCATGACCAGCTTCAGCACCGGCATGGCTCGATTGCCGCAGGCGATGGCCGCCAAGCTGATTCCCAATCAGGAGATCATGTACCGCACCGCCGCCCGCAGCGTTGAGCAGACCGGCAACGGCTGGCTGGTGCGCACCGGGCAGCTTGAACTGCACGCCCGCCACCTGATCGTCGCCCTGCCAGTCAATCGCAGTCTTGAATTGTTGGTCGGCGCAGGTTTTCCGGAACCGCCGATGCAGTCCATCCCAGAGGCCAAGCTGGCCACGGTCGCTTTGGGCTTTGCCGCTGACAAGGCCAAGGTGCCGTTTGGCTTTGGCTATCTTGCCCCGGAGCAAGAACAGCGTTTCGCCTTGGGCACGCTCTTTTCCTCGCACATGTTTCCGGGCCGCGCACCGCAGGGGCATATACTGCTGGAATCTTTAGTCGGCGGACGCAGACACCCGGAAAGGCTGGATCTGCCGGATGAGGAAATCGTGGCGCGGGTCTATGAGGATATCCGCCAGCTCATAGATTTGCCGGAACCGCCGGTCTTCAGCCGGGTGCTGCGGCCCAAGTGGGGCATCCCGCAGATGGAAGAGGGCTATCCGGCCCTGCTGGCGTGGCTGAATCAGCTACATGAGATGGTGGACAGTCTGCACCTCTGCGGCTTTGGCTGGCAAGGCATCGGCATTAACGATATGCACAAAGAGGCATGGAAGGTGGCAAAGCGAATTCTCAGCGGCCAGCAGGGAGAGGAAAAGCAGGAAATCAAGGGTGTGTATTTTTGATGCTTTTTTTGGTAAAATAATTGCCGACTATGAAATACGCTTACGAAGATTTGAGTGACGATCAGTTTGAACGACTTATCGTCATTCTGTGTCAACGATTACTTGGCATCTCGGTGCAAGGTTTCGCCAAAGGGCCTGATGGCGGGCGGGATGCCAAGTTTGTTGGCACAGCAGAACTGTTTCCAAGCAGGTCTGAGCCTTGGAAAGGAACAACCATTATTCAGGCCAAGCATACTAACGGCTATAATAGGAACTTCTCCGAGCCTGATTTTTACAGTCAAACCAACAAGACTTCAGTGCTTGGAGAAGAAATTCCTCGGATTAAGAAGCTTCGTTCCAAAGAGCAGCTTGACCATTACATGCTTTTTTCCAACCGGCGTTTAGCTGGAAACGCTGAAAGTGAAATAAGAGCATATATCGCAAAAGAATGTGGTATCCCGCAAGAGTCCATCTGTTTATGCGGAGTAGAGCAGCTTGAACTTTGGCTAAAAACATTTCCTAATGTTCCAAGGATTGCTGAGCTTGATCCAATTGATTCTCCACTAATTATAAGTCCAGATGATTTGTCCGAAATTATTCAGGCATTGGCGCGACAGAAGGATAACTTGATCTCTGTAGCTGATGCTCCTCCTGTTCCGCGAGTCAGCTATGATAGAAAAAATGAAATCAATAGAATGAGCGTGGAATATGCCAAGGAACTACGAAAAAAATATCTGAAAGAAACAGCGGAAATCCGCACCTTCTTAGCTGCCCCTGAAAATCTTGACCTGCTGAGTATGTATGAGTCAGTTGTTGAGGAATTTCAATTAAAAATCATCGCAAAACGGAAAGACTATCAAGCGTTTGATGATGTCATGGAACATCTCTTTGATCTACTCTTTGCCCGCGATCCGATCCTCCGGCAGCACGGGCATAAACGCCTGACCCGTCTTATGCTGTTCTACA
This sequence comes from Desulfobulbaceae bacterium UBA5173, assembly GCA_002413355.1. GTDB lineage: Bacteria > Desulfobacterota > Desulfobulbia > Desulfobulbales > Desulfobulbaceae > Electronema. The sequence goes on from DHWV01000018.1 coordinate 48,943, forward strand.
TGTACTGGAACTGTGATATTGGAGCGATAGATGATGTTGAGACCGACTAAGCATTCTCATCCTGATCGAACGGTCATCAATGTGTCTCTATTGCTTTTGACGCGCCTAAAAAAAGACCGTATCGGCGATTATGCCGCATTGCAAAAACATGTCAAGAAGCTGGTTATTGGCGGCGATGTGTTATTTCTTCCAGCATTGAATTTTCTCTATTTACTGGGCTTGATTGAGTACCGCCAGAAAACAGACGCAATTGAGTATATCGGGCCAAATGAAGCTGTCTAAATTATATTGCAACAAGCCGGAATTGTTTGGGCCAATAGAATTCAATTCTGGCCTGAATGTTGTTTTGGCTGAAATACGCCTTCCTGAAAACAAGAATAAGGATACGCATAATCTTGGCAAGACTACGCTTGTGCATTTGCTTAACTTTATGCTTCTTGCGAAGCGGGATCCAAAATTCTTCCTGTTCAAACATGTTGATTTGTTCGATGAGTTTGTTTTTTTTCTTGAGATAGAATTGTTCGACAAATCCTACGTCACTGTCTGCCGCAGCGTAAAAAATGCAAGCAAGATCAGCTTTAAGAGACATGAGGTTGGTCAGCAGGACTTTACTGAGTTATCTGAGACTGAGTGGAGCCACAGCGAGGTGCCCTTTGAAAGGGCAAAGGATATATTGGATAGCCTGCTTGATTTGTGTACATTTAAACCGTGGCCGTTCCGCAAAGGGATAGGGTACTTACTCCGTTCGCAAGAAGATTATCGTGATGTGTTCCAGTTACGGAAATTTGCCGGAGAGCATTCTGATTGGAAACCATTTCTGGCTCACTTGTTAGGGTTTAATGCCGATCTTTTAACTTCCTATTACGAGAAGGAAAAGCAAATAGAAGATAAGAAGGCAAAGGAACGAATCATCCGAAAGGAATTCGGCAGCTCTCTTGAAGATATTAGTAAAATTGAGGGGATGCTACTTCTGAAGCAGAAGGAAATTGAAGAGCAACAAAAATTTCTCGACTCATTCGACTTTAGATCTCAGGATAAAGATCGTACTAAACAGTTAGCTTGCCAGATAGACGAGCGAATAGCCCTTCTTAATAATGAACGATACTCATTGCAGAAAAACAAAAAAAAGATACTCGACTCATTAAAAGAAGAACAAATACTGTTTAACCCAGATGAGGCCCAACGCATTTTTGCAGAGGTAGGTGTATTTTTTGCAGGACAACTAAAAAAGGATTTCCAGCAATTAATTACATTTAACCGTGCCATCACGGAGGAACGTCGCGCTTATCTTCAGGAGGAGCTGGCAGAAACTGAGAACAAATTAAAAGAAGTTAATTCAGAGCGCAATGCTTTGGGAAAACAGCGTTCAGAGACTCTTGCTTTTTTGAGCGAAACGGATGTGTTTAATAAATACAAAAAATTCTCCAATAATCTTGTAGTTCTTAAAGCTGATCTTGCCTCACTCGAACGTCAACGTGATGCCTTGCGCCGTTTGCAGGAATTACGTACTGAATTGCGAATATTAAAAGAAGAACTTGAACATTTACAAACTGATATTGAATCTGATGTGGAATTGCAAAATTCTGATAAAAACTGCCTGTTTTCTACGATTCGGCTTTTTTTCAATGATATCATAGAAGAGGTGATTAACCGCAAGGCACTTTTAAATGTGGCTCCTAACCGCGAAGGACATTTAGAGTTTAAAGCTCAAATTCTTGACGAATCTGGAAATGCAACCAGTGCTGACATGGGGAGTACCTATCGGAAACTCTTGTGCATGGCTTTTGATCTCGCGGTGTTGCGATCTTATCTTGATACAAAATTTCCACGTTTTGTTTATCATGACGGTGTATTTGAACAACTTGAGCCTCGAAAAAAAGAAAACCTGCTCCACGTCATTCGCCGATATTCTGAATTAGGTATACAGGTTGTAATCACCTCATTAGATTCCGAGCTTCCGACGAAATCGGAAAGGAGAAAAAAGGTGTTTGAGGATGATGAAATTATTCTGACGTTGCACGATGAAAACGAGCAGGGACGGCTTTTCAGGATGAAGAGTTGGTGAACGCATCGCTGCCGCCCACCACTTGACTATCGTCCTGACGGTCTATCGCTGCCGTGACGTGCTGTTTTGCCGGAACCGCCGGTCTTCAGCCGGGTGCTGCGGCCCAAGTGGGGTATCCCGCAGATGGAAGAGGGTGTATTTTTAGAAGCCTGAGCCAAGGATTTGGCTGAAGAGAAGACCAAGGACTGAGAGCCAAGCTGCCGGGGAGAATTCCTACCCTCTATTTTTTTTCTCCCCCGGTCAGCACTTCCTTCTGCCGCTCCCGCTTTCGGCTGTCCCTTTCGACAAAGCAACGCTCGCCGGTGAAGGGATTTTCGCCTGTCCACCACATCACTGTTGACCATGTTGACGGGGTTGGCGTGAATATCTGCACCTGTTTGGGCAGCATCTTCAGCTCGCGCAGGCAGAAGCGGCGCAGCTCCTCCATATCCGCCTGCGTGCAGCCTGGGTGAGCCGCAATCATATAGTATGTGAGAAACTGCGGCAATCCTTCTTCCTTGGTCATCCGCTGAAATAGGTCGCGGAAGCGGAGCAGGCTGTCTTTGCCCGGCTTGCCCATACAGGCGAGCACCTGAGGCTGGCAATGCTCCGGTGCGGCCTTCATCTGGCCGGAAACATGATGCCGCACCACCTGCCGCAGGTAGTTTAGCCCGTTTTTCTGATCCGATAGAATCAAATCGCAGCGGATGCCCGATGACACTGCAACCTGTTTCATGCCGGGCAGGCCGCGCAATTCTTGCAGCAGGCGTAGCTGCTCGCTGTGATCAACGCCCAGATTGTTGCAGACCGACGGAAAGAGACAACGGCGGTCGGAGCAGCAGCCTTTGTCCAGTTTCTTTCGGCACTCAATCCCGTACATGTTGGCGGTCGGTCCGCCCACATCGTGGATGCGGCCTTTGAAGTCCGGGCGTAGGGTCAGCCGCCGCGCTTCATCAACAAGCGATTGCCTGCTCCGCCAAGTGACCGTGCGGCCTTGATGGACAGCAATGGCGCAAAAATTGCATTCGCCGTAGCAGCCACGATGAGAGGCGATGGAAAAGGCAATGGTTTCCCAGGCGCGCACTGCTCCCCTCTGGCGGTCAGCCGGGTGTGCGTCAAGCTGGTAATCGAGACTGTGGACGTGGTCAAGCTCTGTCTGCGTCAACGGCGGCTGCGGAGGATTCTGAATCAGCCAGCGGGTACCATGCCGCTGCGCCAGCCCGTGCGCGGTCAACGGATCGTTGTTGTCATAAAAAAGGCGGAACATCTGGGTAAAAGCTCGCTTATGCGCAGGCGTGCTTCCGGCGACCTCTTCATGCGGCGGCAACTCAAGATAATCTTCCGGCTTTGTGCTGGCCGCGTAACAGAGACCGCGAAGTCCACGCGCATCCCTGCCGTCACGCAGGCAACAGGCCAGTTCGACGACCGAACGCTCGGCCATGCCATACAGCAAGTAATCCGCCTTGGCATCAAGGAGGATGGAACGGCGCACCGCGTTCGACCACCAGTCGTAGTGGGCGATGCGGCGCAGGCTGGCCTCAATGCCACCGAGGACTATGGGGCAGGTCTGCTTGAACGCAGCCCGGATCAGGTTGGCATAAACGATCACGGCCCGGTCAGGACGGCGGTCGTTCACGCCGCCGGGTGTGTGGTCATCCTGCTTGCGTTTCTTCCCAGAAGCCGTGTAGTTGGCAACCATCGAATCCACGCATCCGCCGCTCACGCCCCAAAACAGACGCGGCTCGCCGAGACGGCCGATGTCATCGCCGCTCAGGTCTGGCTGGGCGATAATGCCGACCCGGAAGCCCGCCGCCTCCAGCACCCGGCCAATCACCGCTGTGCCGGAAAAAGGCGAATCAATGGAAGCATCGCCGGTGATAAGGATGACATCAAGGCGATCCCAGCCGCGCTGCTTCAACTCAGCAGGAGTTGCAGGGAGGAAGCGGGAAGAGGCAGCGGATACTTTTGGCATGATTCTGGCGCAAGACTAACGCAGTAAGGAGCAGATAGCAGTAGGGTTGATCTGTGCAACAGTCTGCTTTATTATTTTATTTTTTCTTAAACGACGTGTTGACAGAAATCCAAGACTGCTCTATGCTTGATTTGCTTCAGCTGCGTATTGCAGGATAGAATTATTTCAATATTTTTAACAAAAGAGGCAAGAAATGAAAGTGAAGCATCTGTTGGCAGCAGCGTTGATTTCAGGTTTGAGCTGTGCAGCGCAGGCTATGGCGGTTGATCATCAGATGATGTCAGTCGGCCATCATAACATGCGCATTGAGCGTCATGATCACCGCTACGAGCGTCAATGCCGACCGGCTCGGGGTTACTCACGGTACACGTGGGACTTCGTCACGTGCAGACCATGCAGCCGGGGCGAGTACAACTATGACGGCCAAGGTAGCTGCGAGCGCAGACAGCACAGGGAACACAGAAGATAGTCTACGTCACATGGCCCCGCTGCCGCCTGACAGCGGGGTTTTCTGGGATGTTCATTTTCCTGATCAGCTTGCGGTGCCCTGAGGAAAAAGCGAAGCTGTCCAATTCCTCCTGACTTACCCATCTGAACGCACTGGCCGCCTGAAGTGTCGGCTCCGCTGTTTGGCCTTCTTCCAATCTACAGAAAAAAGCGTGCAGCGTCACCCGGTATTTGGTGTAGTGATGCACGACCACCGCAAAGGGGCGCAGGTCTGTAACCTGAAAGCCTGTTTCTTCAGTGATCTCCCGTGCTGCCGCCTGTTCTGCTGTCTCACCTTCCTTCATCTGCCCGCCGGGAAATTCCCATAATCCGCCCCAGATATCATCCGGCAGCCGCTGCTGGATATACATGCGCCCCTCATGCGTAATAATGCCGCAGGCCATGCTGAGATCGACCTTCTCCGGCTTTTTCAGCGAAACTGGTCGCTGACTGACCGTGCCTGCCGCGAACGCTCGGCAGCAGTCCCGCACTGGACAAGCAGGGCAGGCCGGAGTTCTCGGCGTGCAGACCAGCGCGCCCAGCTCCATCAGGGCTTGGTTGAACTGACGCGGCGCATCGGCAGGCAGCAGTTCCGTGCAAAGTTGTAGCAGCCTCTTTTTCGTTGCAGCCTGTTTAGGCGGCTCGGCGATATCCTCAATCCGGCAGAAGACTCGCTCCACATTGGCATCCACCAGCGGCACTGGCTGGTTGAACGCGATGGAGCAGATCGCCGCCGCTGTATATGATCCAATGCCCGGCAAAATCAGCAGAGCAGCTTGACTATTCGGCACCTTGCCGTCGTGCTGCTCAATAAGAAGCTGGGCTGTCTTGAGAATGTTCCGCGCCCGACTGTAGTAACCCAGTCCCTCCCATGCCTTGAACACCGCCTGCTCAGAAGCGGCAGCCAAGGCGGGGATGTCCGGGAACTGCTTCATCCAGCGTTGAAAATAGACAACGACCCGTTCCATCTGGGTTTGCTGCCCCATGATCTCCGCTATCCAGATTGCATACGGTTGATAGTGCGTGCGCCACGGCAGAGGCCGCTGATGTTCAGCAAACCACGCCAGCAGGGCGGAGCGGAAACGCTGCGCTGTGTTCATGCAAACCGGCGGTAGGATGCCTGCTGATGCGATTTTCCCCGGCACCGAGTTTCCTTCATCCGCAGCCTGTGGTAGAGTGTGCTTTATTGACTTTTTTCTCAGGAGGATTCCCATGGCGATATTGGACAAGGTGTTCAAGGCGGCGGTTGACCTCAAGGCTTCCGACATTCATGTGATGCCCGGCGAGCCATTCATGGTGCGGCGGTTGGGCAAGATGATCAGGCTGAAGAGTCAGCCGCTCACCGACGCGAGCTGCCGCAAGGTGGTCATGGAAATCCTCAGCCCGGAGCAGCAGCGCATTCTCCGCGAGGAGATGCAGCTTGACTTCGCTTACGCCATTGAGGGGCTTGGCAGGTTCCGGGGCAGTGCAATGTTGCACAACAACGGCATGAGCTGCATCTTCCGAGCCATTCCCAGCAAAATCCCCACGTTCCAAGAGCTGGGCATCCCGGATGTGATGCACAAAATCTTGGAGAATCATCAGGGCATCATCTTAGTCACCGGCGCGACCGGCCACGGCAAAACCACCACGCTGGCCTCGATGATTGATCAGATCAACAGCCATCATTCACACCACATTCTCACGGTTGAAGATCCTATTGAGTTTATCCATCCCCTGAAAAAGGGGGCGGTCAATCAGCGGCAGCTCGGCAGAGACACCTTAGCCTATGCCAACGCTCTCAAGGGCGCGCTGCGCCAAGATCCTGACGTGATCGTCATTGGCGAGCTGCGCGACTTGGAGACCATCTCGCTGGCTATCTCCGCCTCCGAGACCGGCCATTTGGTCATCGGCACGCTCTCCACCTCCAGTGCGCCGAAAACCGTTGACCGCATCATTGATTCCTACCCGGCGGGGGAGCAGAACCAAATCCGGGCGATGCTCAGTGAGTCTTTGAAGGCGGTTTTCACCCAACGGCTCCTGCCCGGCGCGGACGGCACGACCATGCACATGGCCGTGGAAGTCATGATCGGCAACTTGTCCATCGCCAATCTGATCAAGGACAACAAGACCTACCAGATTCGCTCCACCATGCAGATGGGCCGAGGCGTGGGCATGAAGCTGATGGATGAGTCGGTCATTGAGCTGCTTCAGGCAGGCAAGATCAGCTATGCGACCGCCTTGGCCAACGTTGACAAAAAAGAGATGCTCAAGCCCTTTGCGCCCAAAGCCTGAAGCTCTAAGCAGAGCGAACGCTTCATTTAACCATGCGTTTGCTATCGTTGCACGTTGAAAAGTTACCGGGACAAGGAGGAACGGAATGTGAACGAGATCAGCATCTGGATAGAGCATTTGCGGCACCCGCTGGTGTTGGTTGGTTTTGGGCTGTTTGTCTTTGCCCTGATCATCAAGCCGTTGTTTCTCAATAATCAGAAGTTGAGCGGCACAGCGGTCGAGCGGCTGCTGCACAAGGCAATGATTCTGCTCTTCATCCTTGCGGCGATGGCGGTTGCGGGCGGGATTGCGTTAAGCTGGAAGGCCACGCCTGCGGCAGAAAGCGGCATCATTCTGAGCAAAGAGCAGTTTGTGGCGATGCTGGAGCAGAACCAAAAAAGCATCATCGAGGAGATGAAGACGGCGGGCGGCGACGAGAAAAAGTCCCGCCTGCTGGAGGCGCAGTTGAAAGCGGTTGAGGAAAAGCGGGCCAATCTTCAGAAGAGCTACGAGGAGGAAATTGCCCGCCGCAAGGCTGCCGAGAAATCGCTTGATGCGCTGAAGGGGCAATTGCCCGATGCCCGGATTACGGCAGCCAAGAAGAGCTTGGAACAGCACGACACGCGGACGGCAGAGCAGGCCTTTGACGAAGTGGTGGACAAGGAAGGCAAGCATGTTGCCCTTGCTGCCTACCAAAGCGGCCAGCTTGCCGAAGGCCGCTTGGATTACGAGAAGGCCATGCGCCAGTACAAGAAGGCGGTGACGCTGGAGGAGGATAACCCAGATTATTTGCTGGCTGCCGGGAAGATGGCATGGACGACGGCGGCGTACCAAGAGGCTGAGAATTGGTACAGCCGTCTGCTGAAGATAAGGGAAGCTGGGAAAAATGATGCGGAACTCGGCACGGTTCTGAACAACTTGGCTCTGATGTATGAGGAGCAGGGCCGCTACGCCGAAGCGGAGCCGCTGTATAAGCGTTCGCTGGAGATTAAAGAAAAAGCCCTCGGCAAAGACCATCCCTCTGTGGCAACCACCCTGAACAATCTGGCGGAACTATATCGAGCGCAGGGCCGCTACGCCGAAGCGGAGCCGCTGTATA
>DHWV01000010.1 GCA_002413355.1 Desulfobulbaceae bacterium UBA5173
TTATGCAACTGCGTAACTCCTATTTTTCATGAAAAAAATAAATTACCCCGCCCCAAGGGGCGGGGTATCGTACAAATGATTTTAAAGATGCGTCGCAAGCGACGGGGTATTAGACCCGCAGCTTCGCAATAAAATTCTGTAATCTTGAGTTTCATCTTTTCAAGATGTTATAGGTCACAACTTGGGTTAATGTTATGTTAACAGACCCTAAGTAGAGATGTTTTTTATGCAAGAGGTCTATTGATTTCATGTGACAATCTGGTATGATTTACTGACATTTTTTTCTCCACAACTTCCGCATATCGCTATGCCTATCACTTATCAGCCCAGCAGCAAGCCCGACCACGTTGATTTTCTCGAAGCCACCTGTCGCCGCATTTTCCCGCAGGATGCCGAATTTCGTGACAAAGCCAAGATTCGGTTGGAGCAGCTCTCCATGCCGCACTGGGCTTTAGGCGATCTGATGGATTTGGCGGTTGATCTGGCCGGAATGACCCGTTCCATGCGTCCGCCAGTGAGCCGCAAGCGGGTGGTGATTATGGTTGGCGATCATGGCGTGACCGCCGAGGGTGTGTCCAAATACCCGTCCGAAGTCACCGCCCAGATGGTTTATAATTTTATCAACGGTGGGGCGGGGATCAACGCCTTAGCCCGGCAGGCGCGGGCCGAGGTTTCGGTGGTGGACATGGGCTGCGCCGCTGATCTTTCCGCGCTGGCCGAAGCGGGTAAGATCATCTCAAAAAAAATCGGCCTTGGCACCGCCAACATGGCGCACGGCCCGGCTATGACCCGCACCAATGCCGTTTTTGCCGTCGAGGCGGGCATTGAGGTCGCCAATCAGCTCGCGCCGGAGACCGACATTTTTGCCACCGGCGACATGGGCATTGGCAACACCACTGCCAGCACTGCGATTGTTGCTGCCTTGACCGGCAAGAGCATTGACGAGCTGACCGGACGCGGCACCGGTTTGGACGATGCCCAGCTGGAGCATAAAAAACAGGTGCTGGAGCGCATTCTTCACATCAACAAGCCGGACGCGAAAGATGGCTTGGATGTGTTGGCCAAAGTCGGCGGCTACGAAATTGCGGGCATCGCCGGGCTGATCATCGGCGCGGCAGCCAACCGCAGGCCGGTTATTGTTGACGGTTTCATCTCCACTGCCGGGGCGATGATCGCCTGCAAACTGGAGCCGTTTGTCCGCGACTATCTGATCTGCGCCCACCGCTCTGTGGAGCAGGGCCACGCCGCCATGCAGGAAAAAATCGGCTGCAAGCCGCTGCTGGATTTGAAAATGCGCTTGGGTGAAGGAACCGGCGCGGCGTTGGCGATGAATGTGGTCGAGGCCGCAGTTGCGGTCTTGACCGAGGTGGCCACTTTTGCTGAGGCCGGAGTGACCGGAACGCCGATTTCATGATCATGAACCGCTGGCGAAGGAACCGGCGGCGCAAGGAGCCGCAGCTTCAGGAGGATAGCCGAGGCCAGGAGGAATCGAAGCACCGTCTCCCCTCTGTCGGTATCCTCAGTCTGCTGCTGCGTCCGTTTGGTTCGTTCGCTGCGGCCTTGCGTTTTCTCACCATCCTGCCCTTGCCAAGCAAAATCGGCACGACAGAAGCGGAACTGGTTCATGCTGCGCCGTTTTTTCCGGCAGTCGGACTGCTGCTTGGCTGCATTGCCGCGCCTGCGGCAAAAATATTTTTTTTCTTCCTGCCGCCATTGCCTGCGGCTTTGCTGACTGTTTTCATCCTGCTCGCTTTTTCTGGGGGGCTGCATCTTGATGGTCTGACTGACACCGCCGATGGTTTTTTCTCCGCCCGCAGCCAAGAGCGGATGCTGGAGATCATGAAAGATTCGAGCATCGGCACGATGGGAGCCATCGCCCTGATGTTCATCCTTCTTCTCAAAACTGCCTGCCTCGCTTCCCTTTCATCAGAGAAATTGCTGGCTGCCGTTTTTCTGATGCCGCTTGCCGGACGCGCCGCTATTCTCCTCTTGATGGCCATGCTGCCCTATGCCCGCGAAGAAGGCTTAGGCCGCCTCTTTGCCGTCTATTTCAACAGCGGCGCAGGCTGGGCCGCCTCACTGGCCGCCTTTCTTCTGCTCACTTGGGCTGCCTACGCCGCCGCCGGGCCATCCGGCTTTGCGGCTGTCCTCTCCGTCCTGCTTTTGACAATCCTATTTGCCCTTTTCTGCCGCTGCAAAATCGGCGGAGCCACCGGAGACACCCTCGGCGCAGCCTGTGAACTGGCTGAGGCTGCTGCTGTTCTTGCCTTCACGCTCAAAATTTAACTGCCGGGACTGGCGATTTCAGACTATAATACAGTCATGCGCCGTCTGCTTGGCGGCAAGATTTTTGCATCCACAATCACCCGTTGGAGAACAGCATGGCCCTTTATCCTTGGAAAGACGACTACAGTGTCGGTGTATCCCGTTTTGACAACCACCACAAACGGCTGTTTGACATCGCCAATCAGCTCCATGAAATGATGAAGCAGGGTAGGGGTGCGGATGTGATTGAGCCAACACTCAGAGAACTGATCGACTACACCCGCTATCACTTGGCAGAGGAAGAGAAAGTGATGGAGACCATTGGCTATACAGACATCATCAACCACAAGCGGGCGCACAAAATTTTCACCGACCAGCTCAATGAGGCAATAGCCGAGGTGGATCAGGGCAAGACGATTTTCGTGGTGATCAAGATCGCCAAAACGGTCATCGACTGGCTGATCAATCACATTTATGTGATCGACAAAAAATATCTGCCGGAGATGACTGCCGCCGGCATACGGTGAGCCGGATTCAGCATCTGTCGGAGAGGCGGCCTCTTTTCGGCTGAACTGTCTTCCCGTCAGCCGACCGGGAAAGCCTGTCCGCGCTCACGCGGTCTTTTCCGTTTTTTCATTCAGCAAAACAGATATTCCATGCGACGACAGGGCGTGCCTTTTCACAGACGGCTTCGTTTCAGCATGATCATGACGGTGCTCCTGCTCGTCACCCTGATTAGCGGAACCAGCATTCTGATCAGCTATCATGTGACCGGACAAAAGATCGAACGGGAGGTGCAGAACGATTTTGCCAGTGCGGAAGAGGTGGTTGAAAGCTGCCTGAACGTCCACAGCCGCCACCTGAAGATGGTCGCCGCAGCCGCAGCCGAGGAGCTGGCCCTCAGGCTGCGGATTGCTGGAAACGGAGAGCAGTCGACTTTGGCGGAAGACATTATTAAAAACTGGGAAAACAAGAGCGGTGCTGACATCGTATTTTTCATGGACAGTGTCAGCGGCCTGACCGCTACGTCAAAAAAAAATCGGCCTACAGCGGAATTGCTTGCCGTTCACCCCGCCGTCCGCGACAACATCGCCAAAGCCGAGTTGTTCAGCCTGATTGTGCTGGCCGGGACAGAGCAGAAGAAATTTTTTCTGCTCGCTGGCTCACCAGCACCGGATACAGGCCTGGGAAAAAATCTTTTTGTTCTCAGCGGCTATTTGCTCGACAGCAATTTTATCAACCGGATGCCGGTTCACCGGCGGATGGGCATCAGCTTGGTCAGCGACAACGCAGTGCTGGCCAGCACCCTGCCTGCTGAGATGTATGAAAAAAATCGTCGTGATCTACTGCCAGGCGCACTGGATCTGATCTACGAAAGCTCGTTTTTCAATGAAAAGATGTACATCAAAAGCAAGTACATTCCCTTCATGAAGAACAGTGCAACCAATCTTCTCATCATCTCGCATCCTGCCAAGCTCATTCTGGCGACAGATAAGGAATTTGCTCAGCATTTTCTTATTCTTTTTTTTGTCGGTCTCTGCTCTTCGCTGATTTCAGTTTTTTTCATCACCGGCTCAGTGCTCAATCCGATCAACGAGTTACAGCGACTGGTGCGCAACATCAGCGAAGGCAACCTCCGCGACCGGATCGACACCAGCGTGAATAACGAGTTCACACCACTGATCACCCAGTTTAACAAGATGCTGGATTTGATCCAGAGAAAGGATGAGGAGTTGCTTGAGTTGGTCGAGGCAAAGACCAAAGAGCTGCGGCAGCAGAACATCTTTATTGACAATCTCCTCCGCTCTTCGCAGATCATGGCCATCGCCGCCACAGACATGGCTCTGAACGTCACTTATTTCAACCCGGTGGCCGAACGACTTTTCGGCTACAAAGCTGAAGAGGTGATCGGTAAAAAACTGACCCGCTTCCGATCGCACATCAGAGATCAAGAGAAGGCGTTCAACCGACTGATCGAGCTGGCTTTAGCCAATGGAGCGCACACGTTCACCATCAGCACCTCGGACATGCGCACGTATGATCTGTCCGACAGCTCCGGGCGCGGTCTGCAACAGGACGGACCCCAGCAGACCATCGAGGTTTATCTTTCACCAATCCGGGCACGGCAGGAAGACGGCAGCCAGACCGTGACCGGTTTGATGCTGATGGCGCAGGACATCAGCCGGGCCAAGGAAATGGATGAGCGGCTGCACGCCGCCCTCGCCGAGCTGCAAGTGATCATTGACAACACCATGCTGGGCATGATCCTGCTTCAAGATGGCCGCATTGTCCGGGTCAACACCACGTTTGAAAGCATGTTCGCCTGTCCGTTCACGGAGGTCAGAGACATGCCTTGGCCCGCCTTCTATGGTTCGATTTTCGCGGGCAGAGAGGCCGAATGTTGGGACGGCAGCGGCAGGATGCACTTCATGACCCGACGGAACGGGGCGGATGGCGAGGCGGCGCAGCCCTTCTGGTGCAGGCTGCGGCGGGTCGCGATTGACGATGAACAGCAGACTGCGCGGCGCGAATTGCTCCTCTTTGAGGACATGAGCAGCCAGAATGAGATGTTTGAGAAAATCCAGCGGCTCAGTCAGGCGGTGGAGCAAAGCTCCAACTCGGTGGTGATCACCGATACCGAGGGTGTGATTGAATATGTCAACCGAACCTTTATCGAGCTGACCGGCTATCCGGCGGCGGAGGTGATCGGCAGAAATTTGGCCATGCTTGCGCCGGACGCAGGCGGCACGGCTCTTTACACGCAGATATGGGCGGCGGCGCAGGCTGGACAGGAGTGGACCGGCGAGCTGATCAACAGAAAGAAAAACGGCGAGTTCTACGAGGAAAATGTGGTGGTTTCGCCGATCCGCAACGAGCAAAACGAAATCACTCATTTCGTCCTCACCAAAGAAAACATCACTGACCTGAAGCGGGCTAGGCAGCAGGCGGACGCAGCCAACAAGGCCAAAAGCGAGTTTCTGGCCAAAATGAGCCACGAGATCCGCACGCCGATGAACTCCATCATCGGCATGACCGAAATTCTTTTGGACACCGATTTGCCGTCGGAACAGCGCGGCTATCTGGAGAACGTCAACAGCTCGGCCTCGGTGCTGCTCTCGCTGATCAACGACATCCTTGATTTTTCTAAGATTGAGGCCGGGCGGCTGGAGCTGGACAGTCATCCTTTCAGCATCCGCCGTTTAGCTGAAGAGATCATCGCTACGCTCAAAATTTTGGCCGAACAAAAGGGCATCGAGCTGATTCTGCGGCTGAATGATGAAAGTGGCTGCTCGCCGCTGGGCGACTCCCTGCGCATCCGACAGGTGCTGCTCAATCTGGTCGGCAACGCGATCAAGTTCACCCGCAAGGGGCATGTTGCTGTGGAGATTGATGTTCATGCAGAGGAGGAAGGCTTCTGCGGGACGGACTTCAGAATCATAGACACCGGCATCGGTATTGCAAAGGAGCAGCAGGAAAAAATCTTCGCCGATTTCACCCAAGCGGACAACTCGATCACCCGCGACTATGGCGGCACCGGCCTTGGCCTGTCGATCAGCAGCCGTCTGGTGCAGATGATGGGCAGTACGATTGAGCTGACAAGCGAGCCAGGCAAGGGCAGTACCTTCTCCTTCACCCTGCTGCTGGAGAATGGCGGTGCCAAGGCGGCAGCGGACATGCGGCGGCAAGAGGAGGACGTACATCCGGCCGGGCGGCGGTTGGACATTCTGTTGGTTGAGGACAATCCGGCCAACCAGCAGCTTGCAGTCATTCTCCTCGTCAAGCAGGGCCATCAGGTCACAGTGGCCGGTAACGGCGCGGAGGCTCTTGCCAGTCTGAGCAAACACCGCTATGATCTGGTGTTCATGGACATGCAGATGCCAGTGATGGACGGCCTTACAGCCACCAAGCATATCCGCCGGATCGAGCAGAGGCTGCCGACCGAGCTGTCTGCCGATCTGGCTGGAATTGAGGAGACCCTGCGCGAATGCTTGGCGGGTGGGCATTTGCACATCATCGCGGTCACGGCCAACGCCTTGCAGGAAGACCGGCAGCAGTGTCTTGACGCAGGCATGGACGAATATTTGAGCAAACCATACAAAAAAATTTCGATGCTGCGGGTCTTGCAGCAATTTGAGCAAGGCGCAGCAGGCCAAGAGACAGCGGAGCAGCCTGAAGCCGCCCCAAAGCAGACAAGGGAGATAATGGAAGCAGTTGCGCGGGCTGCGGTCAAGCAGCATGTCATGAAGCAGTTTGAGCTGGAGCAGGCCGACGCGGAAGAAGTGCTCGCTGCGTACTCTGATTCACTCAAGGAGAACCTCGGCCATTTGCGCCAGCTTCTTGCCGACGGCCAAGGCGTGGAGGCGGGCCGTCAAGCGCACGCCCTCAAAGGTGGTTTGCTCAATTTAGGGTTGGAGGCCCTGGCAAACATCGCCCTTACCTTGGAAAAAGAGCTGCCCAAACAGATCGAAGAACGGCACCGGGAAATGCTGGAGCAGCTTGCTGATGCACTGAAGGAGTTCACCGCATGACCCCGTCGCTGGTCACCTTCATTGGCTGGCACGGCTGCGGCAAGACGACGCTGGCCGCCCAAGTCGTCCGCCAGCTCAAAGAGCGCGGGTGGCGGGTGGCTGTGGTTAAATCCACCAAAGACAGCGGCCTTTTTTCGGATCAGCCGGGCACAGACACGGCCATTCATCGGCAGGCGGGCGCGGACGCAGTGGCCTTGCTCACCCCGGAGCGGCTGACCATCATCGTGGAGCGGCAGGAAAAGGATTTGGCCGCCATTGCCCGCCGCTTTTTTGCCGACATGGACATTGTCATCGGTGAAGGTTTCAAAGAGGCGGTGGATGTGCCGAAGATCGAGGTGCATCGCGGCGGCCTACGTCTGCGCGGCCAGGTCAGCGGCGTGATTGCCGTGGCCTCTGACTGCGGCCTGACGGAAGAGAATAGCTTCAGCTTGGATGAGAGCAGCAAACTTGCCGATTTTATTGAAAAACGATTTCTAAAAAAAATATCTTTGCAGGGTTGAGAATTTTTTTGCCTCGGCCCCATCTTTCTTTACAAGGAAAATTCATTATGCTGCACACTCAGTCATTCACCGTCACCCAGCCCACCCGCATCCGCTTTGGCTGCGGTGCGGTCAAGGAACTTGGCACGACCGTCAAAGCCTTCAATGGCAGCAAGGTGCTGCTGGTAGCTGATCCAGGTTTAGTCAAAGCGGGACTGCTGCCCAAGCTCACCGCGCCGCTGGAGCAGGAGGGCGTTCCCTTTGTTGTCTATGATCAGGTTGATCCCGAACCGGGGCTGAAGCTCGCTGACCGCGCTTATGCCCTTGCCAAGGAGAACGGCTGCGACTGCGTTATCGGCGCGGGCGGCGGTTCGGCGATGGATGTGGCCAAAGCGGCGGCCATCCTCCTCACCAACGGCGGCAAGGCGGCGGATTATCTCGGCCTCGGCCTGATCAAAAAGGCGGGCGTGCCCAAAATCATGGTGCCGACCTCCGCAGGCACAGGCGCGGAAGTGACCTTCACTGCCGTGTTCATCAACGAAGAGACTGGCTCCAAAGGCGGCATGAACGGCGACCCGCTCTACCCGGACGCGGCTGTTCTCGACCCGGAGCTGACCCTCAGCCTGCCACCCAAAGTTACGGCCTACACCGGCATTGACGCGCTCACCCACGCGCTGGAGGCGTATACTTCCACGCAGGCTCACGTGATCTCCGAGATGTACTCACTGGAGGCCATTCGCTTGATCGCTGAGAATCTGCCTGCGGCCTGCGCACATGGCGGCAATATAGAGGCACGTTCTGCCATGCTCATGGGTTCGCTTTTAGGCGGCAAAGCACTGGCAACGGCAGGCGTGGGCTTGGTTCACGCGATGGCCTATCCGCTCGGCGGCATGTTCGGCATCCCGCACGGCTTGGCCAACGCCGTATTGCTGCCCTATGTGGTTGAGTACAACCTGCCCGGCAATCTACGCAAATTCGCTACATTGGCTGAAGTGCTGGGCCAGAACACCGAAGGCTTGTCCCTGCGCGAGGCAGCCCAGCTTTGCGTCGATGCCCTCTTTGATCTCAACGCGGACGTGGGAATTCCGGCCACCTTAGAGGCACTGGACATCCCGGAGGAAAAAATTCCGGAAATGGCAAAAATTGCTTTGACGGTGGCCCGCCCTGTGGCCAACAATCCGCGCAGGCCGACATTGGAAGAGGTCATCGCCGTGTATGAGCAAGCCTGGCGGCCCGCCGCCTGAACGCGGAGCTGGAAAACAACAGCTACCACTTTTTTCTTTACAAGAAAAAGGTACAATGTACAGTCAGCAGAAAACGCTACGCCATTCTGCGGCAGACAGGAGAAATATCTTGTTTCCAGCTTCCGGCCGCTGAAGCGCAGAACTTTTGACCAGCCCGTCACGCTTGCTCCAGCATGAACAACAATCGCGCCTTGCTCATCCGCTACGCTGTGATGGCGACAGTCTTGGTTGGACTGGTCCTGCTGGGAGGGCTGTTTGTTGTCTATAACAGCCACCGGCAGCATCAGGAGCAGGATATCAAAATTTACCGCTATTCGCTGGCGCAGGAGGCTGAGGCACTCCGCCAGACGTATTATCAGCTTGTCAGCATCTCCAATCTGTTGGTCAAGAACCCGGTCGTCATCAACTCGCTCGACCGGCATTTGAATGGAGAGGAGGCAACGGAAGTTGCTTCGCAAATGGTCGAACGGAATCTGGAGGCAATAGCCGCGATTGAGAATGTTTCCTCTGTCTTTTTGGTCAGTTTGGACGGCATTTGTCTGCATTCGAGCCGCAAAGATCGAGTGGGGAAAAACTACGGCGAGAGCGATTACGTCCGCAATGCCCTGAAAACCGGCAGCGATCTGTCCAGCAGCGGCTTTTATGCAATGATGGCTGTGGCTTCCGGGCGCACAAGCCTGTATTACGCTCAAGCGATCAAAAACGGCAGTTTGCGGATTGGCGTGGCTGTGATCGAAATCCGGCCGAATTTTTTCCATCTCCATTCGTTTACCGTCCCCTTCACGGACGAAACGCCGCAGCCCACGGATGTCCGCATCGGCCTCAGCACGGACGGCAACATTTTGCTCAACACGGCGGAAAGCTCGCTGGTCTCGCTCACGCCGGAGGGACTGCCGCCGCAGGCTACCATTCAGTCCTTAAATTTTCTTGGCTATAACAAAGAGGAACTTGGCTCCTCCGGTCTGCTTCGGCTAAAAAATGCTGACAGCCGTGAATATTATATTTTTTCTCAGCCTGTTGTCGGCAGAAGTTTGGCTCTGATTCATGTCATCAGCCAGAGCTGGTTCCACGAAAACTATCATCCTGCTTCGTCCAATTATTTCGGTTACCTGGCCATGCTGGGCATAATGCTGCTGATCATGCTGGCCCTGCTCTCGATGGTCAACCGGCGGCATCGGCAGATGCTGCTGGCCGCCGAAACGTTGAAAAACGAAGCCGAGCGGCGGACTGTCGAAAAAGAAAAATATGAAGCCATCATCAATCGCAACCCGCAGGGCTTCTGGTTGAATGATTTTGCTTCTGGCGTGATTCTGGAGGTCAATCAGAGCCTCTGCCGCCTACTGGATTTGGATGCAAGCGAAATCATCGGCCACAGCCCGGATGAATTCCTGTTTCGGCACGAAGAGAGCGGTAGAGCGACACATCAAGTGACCGACACAGCGGCCTATGAGGGCAGACTGCGGCTGCGCGGCCGCGCAGCCGCAGATGTCTTGGTCAATTCCTCGTGCATTGTGGTGCCGGGCAGCGGCGAAAAAATCTGTTTTTCTTTCTTCGCCGACATCTCCGAACGGAAGAAGGAGCAGGAGCAGCTCTTTCTTTTCTCCCAAGCGGTGGAGCAGAGCACCAGCGCGATTGTCATCACGGACCGCCAAGCCAAAATTGTCTATGTCAATCCGGCGTTCAGCGAGCTGACCGGCTGGAGCCGTGAGGAAATCTGCGGCACCGATCCCGGAATTCTCACCGGCGAAGAGACCTACACCGCCGCAGGTCAGGAAATCTGGCGGCAGATCAGCAGCGGCGGCACATGGAAGGGTGTTCTTCAGGGCTGGAAAAAGGACGGCAGCCAGTATTGGGAAGGACAGACTATCTGCCCGTTGTATGACAAAACAGGCCGGATCAGTTATTATCTGGCGATCAAAAACGACATCACCCAGCGTCTGGATCTGGAACAGAAGTTCAAGGCCCAGCTGACCAAGCTGGAGCTGATGGTTGACCATGCGGCCATTGGCATTGCGCATATGGTGGAGCCACGCTGCGTTTGGGCCAGCCGGACAGCGTTCGAGATGTTCGGCTATGATGTCAATGACGACATCACCTCCCTGTCTGTCGGCATTCTCTATGAAAACGAGGAGGCGCACCAGGAAGTGCTCCAGCACTCCCTGCTCGCATTCGCCCAAGACCAGGTTTATCATGATGACCGGCAGCTCCGGCGCAAGGACGGCAGTCTGTTCTGGTGCTCGCTGACCGGCAAGATTATTGATCCAGAAATGCCGGATCAGGGTGCTGTTTGGCTGATCAAAGATATCAGCCGCCAGAAAGAGGAGGAGCACCAGCTCCAGATAGCCAAGGAGCGGGCCGAGCAGGCCAATCAAGCTAAGAACGATTTTCTCGCCAGCATCAGCCACGAGCTACGCACACCGATGAATGCCATTATCGGCATGAACCGCATGGTGCTAGGTAGTGGCTTGCTGAACGAAGAGCACAGACACAATCTCAGCAAAGCAAAAAACGCGGCTGATTTCCTTCTGGGCCTAATTGACGACCTCCTTGATTTTTCGCGGATTGAAGCAGGCAGGCTCAGACTGGCCGCTGCTCCCTTCGTGCTGGAGGAGGCGGTGCATGGGGCAGTGCAGACCATCCGCTATCCGGCGGAGGAGAAGGGACTGCGCCTCCGCTGGGAGATTGCGCCAGAGGTGCCGCGCTTTGTCACAGGAGATGCGTTGCGTTTGCGGCAGATTCTTGTTAATCTGCTCAAGAACAGCATAAAATTCAGTGAACAGGGTGAAATCTTCGTCCGGGCGGCCTTGGAGGAGCGGCGGGAGGGACAAGTACTGCTGATTTTTACGGTCAGCGATCAGGGCATCGGCATTCCGCAGGATAAGCTGAACGAAATTTTTGAACGCTTTGTCAAAGTTGATTTTGACACCATGCGGGAAGGAATAGGCCTCGGTTTAACCATTTGCAGCCAGCTCTGCACCTTGATGGGCGGCAGAATCAGTGTGCAGAGCGAGCTGGGCAAGGGCAGTGTCTTCACCTTCACAGCTTGGTTTGACGAGGTGACTGAAGAAGAAGAGGCAAAGCTGAACCCTACGGACACAGAGCTGGATCGACTGCGGATTTTGGTGGTGGATGACAACGAAGTTAATCGTTTTGTGGCTAGGGCCAGGCTCCAGCAGGACGGCCATGAGGTCGCTGAGGCCAAGAACGGCGAAGAGGCATTGAAGCTCGTGCTGGCACAGGAATTCGATGCAGTGCTGATGGACGTGCAAATGCCGGTCATGGACGGTCTGACCGTGACCAAAATCATTCGAGGCTGCGAGCGGGAGGACTGCTGCATGAACACGCTGAAGATGCCGGGCGAACTCTGCGAGACATTGCGCACACAGCTCAAAGGCAGGCACCTGCCGATAGTGGCCCTGACAGCGAACAACTTCAACGAGCAGTGCTGCCGTGAGGCAGGCATGGATGCCTACACGCTCAAGCCTTTCAACATTGAGGATACGTACCGGGCATTCCGGCAATGCTGCCTGCGGAAAAAAAAGCGGCTGCTGCCAATGGCGAGTGACTGCAACTGCATAACGGAACAAGCACAGGCCGAGGAGGCTGCGATGACGGACACGGAAGAGCAAAAATACAGTGGTCTGGCGGCAAAGGTTGCCGAACATCTCAGAACGATATATGGTTTGGATTCGGAGCAGGTCGAGCAGATGGTGCAGATATCCGCCAGCTCCATCGGCGAGACCTTGACTGAGGCCAAAAAGCTGCTGGCCGCAGGCGATTTGGCTGCTCTTTCTGCCTTAGGTCACAAGGCCAAAGGAGTGCTGCTCGGCATCGGCCTCAATGAGGAGGCGGAATTTGCCCGCCAGATTGAGCTGAAGGGCAAATCGGGCGAGGAAACGGACTATGCGGGCCTGCTGAAGCGGCTCGAAGAGGGGTTGAGTTCCCTGCTGATTCTGAACGGCGGAGCTTGTTGAACGGACGGCTATGAAAGTGATCTTTTGCGAGGAGTGCGGCGGGCGAAATAACGTCAAGGATGAGCTGCTGGAGCAGATTGACAGTCAGCCAATTAGCTGCCAGTTCTGTGGCAATGTTATGTCGAAAGAAACCATCATTCCGCACAAATGTCCTGACAAAACGATCAACACACTGCATTATCATCTGCTTATCATTGATGATGACGTGTTTCATCTCCAGCTAATGAAGAAAACACTGGAGAAAGAATACACGGTCTCCATCGCCTCCACCGGCATTCACGGTTTGGACTTGGCAGCAGAGCGGCAGCCGGATTTGATTCTGCTTGATTTGAACATGCCGGGCATGGATGGCTACGAAGTCTGCAAGCGGCTGAAGGAGAATCCGGTCACCCGCAAGATCGCGGTCATTTTTGTCAGTGCGCGCGACCGCGAGGATGACGAATGCCGGGGCTTCAGCCTCGGCGCGGTGGACTATATCAGCAAGCCGATCAATCTCCAAATTCTCAACGCCCGGATCATGGCCCAGCTCAGGATCCGGCAGCTCTTGACGCAGCAGAAGCAGCAGGCTGAGAGCATGATCGAGTCCCTCCAGCAGAACAGCATGGAGGTCGAGAGCGAGCAGGAGCGGCTGCGGCGGGAGAATAGCGGTTTGATGGCCATCTTGGACAATCTGCCGGAAAAGGTGTTGGTTCAGGACATAAACCGCCGCATCTCGTGGGCCAACCGGGCTGCTGCCGCAATGTGCGGCCTGCCGCTCTCGGAGATGACGGGCCGGAGCAGCGCGGAGATCATCAGCCGCAGCGGCGCGGCTTGCGACGAATGCCTACCTGGCTCGGCCCGTAAATTGCCACGGTTCATTCATCTGCCGCTTTTTGACGAGGACGGCGGGCCGGAGGGCGCAGCGCACATCCTGCCGGAAGAACGCGAGCAACCTGTCCAGCTCTGTCAGGCGGCTGAGTCGGCCATCAACAGTTTTATTGATCAGAACCGCCAAGCGGTCAAAGAAAGCTTGGCCACTATCCTCTTCGGCATTGACGCAATCGGGAGTATGCTGCGGAATAACAAAGAATTTGAGACGATAGGCCGTCCGGTGATCAAAGCGGCGGAACAGCTGGACCAGATGATCTGCTCGCTCTTGGATTTTGAGCGGCTGGGCAAAAACGACTGAATACGCCTTTTGACCAACTTTTTCGCAGCGTAAAACATGAAAAATGTGCTTATAGTGGATGACGATCTTGGTTTTCAGCGGTTGCTGGGAATCAGTCTCAAAAAATATCAGCAGGATTTTGAGATCATTCTTTCCAACAACGGTGAGGAGGCCATTGGCGTGCTCAACCGTAAGCCGGTGGATCTGATCATCACCGACCTGCAGATGCCAAAAATTGATGGTCTGACGCTGCTGGCCTATATCAACGACGCGTTTCCGAAAACGCCGTGCGTGATCATGACCGCCCATTCCACGCCGGATATTGAAAAGCAGTTTTCCCAGACCGGCCAGCTTCTGCTGAAAAAGCCCTTCACGATCAACAAACTGGTCGAGGCCATCCAGAACGCACTGACTCCTAAATCAGCGGACGGAATGCTGAAGGGGATTTCGGTGGCTAATTTTCTTCAGATGATCGCCTTGGAGCAGAAGACCTGCCTGCTGGAGATTACGGCCCCGAATCAGGACAAAGGTTTTTTTTATATCGAGCAGGGTGAAGTTTTTGATGCGGCCTTTCAGGGCTTGGGCGGCGAGGAAGCGGCCTACGCCTTGATTGCTGTAGAAGGGGCCAGCATTCGTTTTACTAATATTCCTGCCAATAAAAAGGTGAAAAAACGCATTCAGTCCAGCCTGATGGGCCTGATCATGGAGGCCATGACCCGCAAGGATGAGAGCACCGTTGGCAACACCTGATCACGGCGCGGAGGAGGCACGCTCCTCGTATATCCTGATCGTTGATGACCGGCACAGCGACCTCCGCCTGCTGGAGGCTATCCTCAGAGGACACGGCTATCGTTCGCTGTCCCTCGCCAATCCCACCAAAGTGCTGGAGCAGTGTCGCTTCCGCCCGCCGGACATTATTCTGCTCGACATCAGCATGCCGGAGCTGGACGGGTTCCAAGTCTGCGCCCAGCTAAAAAACGATCCCTTGCTTGCTGACATTCCAGTGCTTTTTCTTACCGCCATGCGCGATGTAGCCAACCGCATTCGGGGCTTCAAGGCGGGCGGCGCGGATTTTCTCACCAAACCCTATGAGCCGTCCGAACTGATCGCCCGAGTTTCCACCCACATCAAGCTACGCAGAACGCAGCTGGAACTGGCCAGCCGCAATGAGCAGCTCAAAGAGAAAATTTGCGCTCTTGTTGAGAGCGAGGCCCGCACAGAGGCGGTGCTGAATAATGCGGGCGTGTGCATCGGCGTGCTGGACTTGGATTGCGCCTACCAAAAAGTCAACGGCATGTATGCCCAAATTTTTGGCTACAGCCCGGAGGAGTTCAGCCGGATGCGGCTTTGGGACATCTTGCACCCGGATTTTGCCGCTCAAGCCAGCGAAACGATGGCCCTGCTGCGCAGCGGCGAATTGGATCAGCACTATGCGGACAAGCAATTTGTGCGTAAGGACGGCACCAGCTTTCCCGGCGGCCACTGGCTCAGTCCGCAGAGGGACAGTAACGGTCGGTGCAGCGGTTTTGTCTGTGTGATCAGCGATCTGACTGATCAAAAAGAGGCGGAATACAGGCTGAGGCTGGCGCACGCTGTTTTTGAGACCAGCTCCGAAGGGATGCTGATCACCGATGCCGACAACCGGATCATCATGGTCAATCCAGCCTTCACCGCCATCACCGGCTGGCAAAGTGGGGAAGTCATCGGCCGCAGGCCTTCATTTCAGCAGTCTGACCGGCATGATGAGCAGTTTTACCGCACCATGCGGGAGGAGCTGCTCCGTAGCAACCGCTGGCAGGGTGAAATTTGGACCTGCCGCCGCAGCGGGGAAGTTTATCCGCAGTGGCTGTCGATTGC
The DNA here is from genome assembly GCA_002413355.1 of Desulfobulbaceae bacterium UBA5173. Classification (GTDB taxonomy): domain Bacteria; phylum Desulfobacterota; class Desulfobulbia; order Desulfobulbales; family Desulfobulbaceae; genus Electronema. The sequence continues at coordinate 15,496 of DHWV01000010.1, forward strand.
AGTTGTCCGCAGCAAGAGCGGCGGCATTGTCAATTATGTTGCCCTGTTCTCTGATATCAGCGATCGGAAAAAGGCTGAAGAAATCCTACGCTACCGAGCCATGCACGACCCGCTGACTAATCTGCCGAATCGGGCTATGTTTGATGAACGGCTGCGCAGCGCATTGGCCCGCGCTCGCCGCAAGCAAAGTCTCGTCGCCTTGCTCTATCTTGATTTGGACAATTTCAAAGCGGTGAATGACAGCTTGGGCCATCTTGCCGGAGATCGCTTTCTTCGGCTTGTTGCTGAAAAAATGCGGGCCATTCTGCGCGTTGAGGACACTGCGGCCCGGATAGGCGGTGATGAATTTTGTATTATTCTTGAGGAAATTTGTTCAACTGCGCAAGCGGCTGTGATCGCGGAACGGATAATCAACGTCCTTGGTGCTCTTGACGGCCTTCCTGAGGGACAAGGGATGCGCACCAGCATCGGCATTGCAGTGTATCCTGAACACGGGGCGGACGCGGAAAGTTTGCTCAACTGCGCCGACAATGCCATGTACAGGGCCAAACGGCTGGGGAAAGGCCGCTGCTGTTTGGCTGAGGTGCAGGAATGATGGCTGAACATTCTCTCTGTGTTCCTCAGCCCCGCCGCATCCTCATCCGCTCCACTAATTGGATCGGCGATGCGGTCATGACCACGCCTGCCGTGCGCACCATCCGCCGCAATTTTCCAGCAGCCCAGATCACGTTGCTGGCCTTACCGTGGGTCGCGGATGTCTTTGCCGCCTGCCCTCATGTTGACCGAATTTTCCTTTACGATAAACAGGGACGACACCAAGGGTTGCGGGGGAAATTACGTCTTGCCGCCGAGCTGAACCTTGAGGGCTTTGATCTTGCCATCCTCCTGCAAAATGCCTTTGAGGCGGCTCTGATCGCTAAGCTTGCCCGGATTCCAGCGCGGGCGGGCTACAACACAGACGGTCGGGCGCTGCTGCTGACGCACAGCGTGCGCAAGCAGCCGGGCATCGGCAGCAAACACCAAGTGCATTACTATCAGCAGATGCTGGCAGGCTTGGGATTGCAGATTGCAGAGGGTGCGCCGGAACTGTTTTTGAATTCGGCAGCAAAGGAAGAGGCGGACAAACTGCTGACGCAGGCAGGGCAGGGGCCGATTATCGGTCTCAATCCCGGCGCGGCGTACGGTCCGGCGAAACGCTGGCCAAGCGAAAAATATGCTGCTCTGGCTGAACGGTTGGCCGCTGCGACCGGTGGTTTGATCGTGATTTTCGGCACTAAGGCTGACCAGAAGGCAGCAGCAGAAATCACTGCGGCTGGAAAACGGGTGCTGGACTTGACCGGCAAGACCAGTCTGGCGTTAGCTCTGGCCTGCATCGCCCGCTGCCACGTCTTTGTCACCAATGATTCAGGACTGATGCATGTGGCCGCTGCTCTGAACACGCCGTTAGTTGCCGTGTTCGGCTCAACGGATCATATTGCCACTGGCCCTTTTTCCGATCGCGCGACCGTCATCCGTCATTCTTTGCCGTGCAGCCCTTGCCTAAAAACTCATTGTCCCCAAGGACACTTGCGCTGCATGGAGTTGGTTAGCGTGGAGGAAGTGGAGCAAGCGGCACTGAAACTGCTGGCCGCACCCTAAAACGACAGGGAAAACATGTCGCCAAAGGTGATGATGCCCCGGATCAGCTCCTGATTTTTAGATTTTTCCACTGCATCACGGAAGTCGTCCAGCGGGAAGCGGTGCGAGATCATGTCCGAAACGATGATGGCTTCCTCCTTGATGAGCTGAAGGCACTTGCGAAAATCGGCAACAGTCGGAGCGCAGGTACCGGTGAGGGTGAGCTGCCGTTCGGCCAGCAGGGCTTTGTCCAACCCGGCATCGCTCTCCGGTGATGCGCTGAAAAGATTGCACACCCCGCCCTGCGCAGTTAGCTGAAGACAGGCGGCTGTCAGCTCAGGCATGACAACGGAGATGATGACCACATCCGCGCCGCGTCCGCCGGTGAGCTGCATCACTTCATCGTGCAGATTGGCTTTGGTAGTGTTGATCAGATGCGTCGCGCCCATCTGCCCGGCCAGTGCCAAGCGGGCAGCATTTTTGTCCGCCACAAGCACCTTGCAGCCTGCCCATTTGACCGTTTTCAGGTGCATCAGACCCACTGAGCCGCCGCCGACAATCAGTACCGTCTGCCCTTCCTTGATCTGGTTAGCGCGGGCGGCGGCAAAGGTGCTGGCCAGCGGTTCGGCCATTACCGCGTCTTCAAAGGAAATTTCTTCGTCCAGTTTAATCAGTCCGCCTGCCCCGACGATTTCTTTCGGAATACGCACAAATTCGGCGCAAGCCCCGTTCATTGTGCAGCCAAGAAGACTGCCGGAATACACCGCCACCGGATCTTCAGGAAAGAAGCCGCGCACGCCCGACCCGACCGCGCTGATTTCACCCGCCAGCTCTTGGCCGGGAATGAAAGGCAGCGGCGCGTGCAGTCCTTCGCCGAGCATCATGCGGACGCTTTTGGAACAAATTCCAGCAGCCTTAGTTCGGATGACAACCTCGCCTGGCCCGGCGGACGGATCAGGATATTCTTCAATGCGGATGTCGTTTGCAGCATGAAGGACAGCAGCTTTCATAATGGTTACCGCTCACAAGTGAAGATTGCAGCGCAGCTAAACCGCTGTGCCTTGCTTTCCGGGCTTTAGACCGGAAGTGCGGAAATCAGAAGGAGATTAACGGAAACCAGCCGAAATTTCAAGATACTATTTGACAGGAGCATGAGCTGGTAAAAAGAAAAGGCGTTTCAAGGCCAGCGGCCTGAAACGCCTGAACTGTCAGGCTGGGGTGAGCGATGGGATTTGAACCCACGACCGCCGAGGCCACAACCCGGTGCTGCCACCAGCTGAGCTACGCCCACCACCTAAAAAGCAGTGGCGCGATTATACCCTTGCCAGCATGGTCTTGGCAAGAAAAAAACACACTGCCTACTCCGCACTCAGCTCTTTGCCGCAATGCTTGCAGAGCTGGGCGCGGGCCTTGATCAGTTCGGCGCAGTAAGGACATTCGCGCAGGAAATGATTGGCAAGAATCTGCCTGATAGCCAAGTTGACCGCATGCTCCAAGCTCGGATCCGTGAAGGTGTGATTGCGCAGTGGCTCGATGCTGGCAATGTCGTTCAGCTCGGCGAGCAGCTCGGCGGCTTGGCGGCGGAGCGTGATATCAGCGGCATTGTCGGTCAGCAGATGAATGACTGGCCTGATGTCCTTGTTCGCCACACAGCCGCAGAGCTGGCCAGCCGCCATTTTTTCGGCCTGATAGCGGACGCTCTGCCGCCGCAGAGCATCAATGTCCACGGCGCAGCCAGTGAAGGCAAATTTGCTGCCCACCATCATGCTGTAGTTTTCTTGGCTGTCAGGCAGCTCCATATGCCGGTAGGAACCGACATGTCCGTATTGATTTTCAATGAACTCCCAGCCATTGACGAAGAGCGGGCATTCGTCGTTCAAGCAGATAAAGAGGAATTCTGACCCCCAACCCAAGCCGTCGCCGACGTGCATGGGTGGCGCGTTGCACAGGGTCAATTCCGTCTTGCAGTGGGGGCAGACGTGTTTTTCGTCCAAATAGGCAAGCACTCGTTCCAGCATGACGCTGCGGCTCCTTACGGTAAAATGAATAGAGATTGCTCTGCTCGGCTCACTTTCCCTTCCTGATGGCGACCGTCACCCGGCGGTTGAGCCGTCGGCCTTCTTCGGTCTTGTTGGAAGCAGCCGGTTTTGCGTAGCCGTACCAGTAGAGCAGCACGCGGCCTTTTTTGAGCGGGAAATTGTCGAGCAGGTATTGTTGTGCGCTTTCAGCTCTGCGCCGGGAAAGGTTGATGTTGTGCTGCTTGGTGCCACGAATGTCACAGAAGCCGGACAGCACCGCGTATTCATGCGGATGTTCAGTCAAATAGCGGCCCAGCCGGTCCAAGGTGTTCCGATGTTCCTTGCCAATGGCTGCTTTGTCAAAGGCAAAAAGGACATTCTGGAACGGGCTGTTCGCAGGCATGTAGAGTTTGCCGAGCAGGTGCTCAGGATGTTCGGCCACTGTGTCAAAATCAATCACCTGCGAGCAATCGTTGACTGCGGCGATATCGTTGAGCAGCTTCTCCGCGCTCTGGTTGGTCGCGCTGCTGATCAAGTTGAAGCAGACATCGTATTTCGCGGCCAGCTTTTTGGCTTGGGCCAATGGCTCCGGTTCATCGATCCCTTCAAAGCGGGAGGCCGCCCCGTTGCTGAACAGGAAAACTTCAGTGCGGCCTGGCAGGGGAAGTAGATACTCCAGCTTCATCAGAGCAGTCTGGAGCATCGGTGGCCCAAAACTGGTCACGGGCAGCTGCTCTAAGGCAGCAGAGAATTCTTCCTGCTTGTAATTATGCAGCCGGTAATAGGGATGAAAGCTCTGCTCCGCGCCGGGCAGCCACATTACATTTCGCCAGTGCGGATACAGCCCTGTCTGCCAATTCAGCTCCGGCAGGCTTTCGTTGCTTTTGAGCAGAATTTGCTTCGACATCTCCAGTCGAGTCATGCCATCCCGGTATGGCACATCCATCGCTGTGGACGGGTCATAAAAAATAAAAAAATTATCCGCCATGCGGATGTATTGCGGCTTTTTTTCGGTTGGGAAAGCATCTGGCTGCCAAATCCAATCCTTTTTGTTGAAAGGTTTCTTGCTTTTTTTGCTGCGGGCAGGGGAATCCGCAGGCAAGACAAGGAGTAGGACGGCCAGCAGCGCGGTCAACAGCCGCAGCGTTCGAGAAATCATGATGTTTTTCCTCAACATGTTAGAAGCGCACGCAGTCTTCGGCAACCGGCAGCAGGGTGTTCGGTCTGGCGTTCACCATTTTTTTGACCGTCTCCAGCTCATTCCGCCGCACCTCGTGATCCAGATGAACTAAGGCGACTTGGCCGATTTCCAGCTCATCCGCAAGCTGAAGGGTGCTATTGACCGAGCCGTGATAAGGATAAGTATCAATCATGCTGAATGATTCGTGGACAACAAAATCGCAGCCCCGGATCAATTCTCTGGCGTGCTTTCCCGCCCGGCCGTCGCCGCTGTAGTAAAATTTGGTGAGTCCGTCCTCCAGCCGCAGGCCGAGGTTGTATTGCGAGTGCTGGGTCAGGGCGGCAGACCACGTCATTCCAGCCAAAGAAATGGTCTCCTGCGCATGAAGACGATGAAATTCAAAGGTAAAACTCAATTTTTTTTCAAACGTAGGATAGGCCAACTCCAACGCAGCCCGAACTTTCAGGTCTATGCCCTTCTGACCGACAATGGCCAACGGCCGGGTGCGGCCCAACTGCCAGAGCCGCAGAAACAGCAACGGCAGGCCAAGAAAATGATCGCCGTGAAAATGAGAAATCCAGATGCAGTCTAAGGCATCAGGCTGTTCAACAGTCCGAAAATATTGATGCGGCACCGAGAATCCGCAGTCGAGCAGTATCCTAGCACCGTTGCTGGCGGTGATCAAGGATGAGCTGTTGCCGTGCGCGGTGTCACAGGCTTCCCCGACTCCAAGAAAGAAGATTTCCACCGTAGCTGCTCCGTTTGCGCAATTTATACCTTGTGATCTTCATAAACGGAAGGTTCTGCTGCCGGACTCCTGACGGCCCCGTCTTTTCTGTCTGTACTCGTTGTAATATATGTGCTTTCCGCCGCTGAGGCAAGCCGATTGGCGGAGAATTCTGGAAAAGCAGCGAGCGGCGATTTTTGCTGCGCAAGCAGCCCGGCCAGATCTTCAGGAGCAAAGTCTAACAAGGAGAAAAGCTGTTCCTTCAACACGTTGCATTTTCTGAAATTATACCGAATGCCCTCCTGCTTGCAGGTATCGCCGCCGCTGTAGCGTTCCAAAATGTAGTCCAGCCGTTCGGGTAGGCTGACAATCTGGTCGTGTAGGACGCGCTTGTCGGCGTAATAGACGATTTCAACTGGAGAAAAAATACCTGCCGCATACCGCTCCGGGGAAAAATCCGGCAGGACGACATGCCCGGCGACAATTGCAGCGATTTCCGGGAAGCCAAGGCTGCGGCAGAGTTCCGCGCCTGCCTTGGCATGATTTTCGCCACTGCTCAGGCACGGTGTTTTAGCGATGTCGTGTAGGAGCGCGCCGCTGACGCAGAGCTGAAGATCAGGCGGCTGGCTGCTTGTTCTTTGCAGCTTTTTGGCCAGCAGTTCGGCAATTCTGGCAACCATGAGCGAATGCGCCCGGATGTTGGCCAGCATTCCGTGCTGTTCCATCAGCGCGGCGCAGGCGGCAGGATCGGGAATATTCACGGCCTAACAACGCGGCTGAGGCGATGCACCGCTTCAACGGCAATTGTTACCTGCTCCGGCGACGTTTGCGGCAAAATGCCGTGGCCGAGATTGAAAATATGGCCTTTTGCCGCCCTGCCTTCAGCCAGAATCACGGCAATCCGTTGTTCCAGCTCCTCGTTGGGCAGGAAAAGAGCGACCGGATCCAAGTTGCCTTGCAGAACGTGGCCGCCAGCCAGTTTGGCCGCATCATCCAGCTTGATCCGCCAGTCCAAGCCCAGCACATCAGCCCCGGCGGTACTGCTCAGTTCAAGCAACGTCGTGCCGTTGTTGGCAAAATAGATGATCGGCACATCGGTCATCTTGCGCAGATCAGCGATGATAGATTGCACATAGGGCAGGGCGAAACGTTCAAAATCACAGGGAGCGAGAATGCCTGCCCATGAATCAAAAATCTGCAAAACCTGCGCTCCGGCCCGCGCCTGCGCTTGCAGGTAGAGGCTGGTGCAGCGGGTAATTTTTTCCAGCAGGGCGTGATACAGCTCCGGCTGCTGATAGGCCATGCGCTTGGTTTCCAAGAAAACTTTGGAAGAGCCGCCTTCAATCAGGTAGGTAGCCAGCGTGAACGGTGCGCCGGAAAAACCAATCAGCGGCACCTTGAGCGCGCGGCGGAGCAGGCGGATGGTTTCCAGCACAAAGGGCAGGTCTGCTTCCGGGTCGGGGATGCGCAGGCGGTCAACAGCGGCCTGCGTCCGCACTGGCTCCGAGAAAACCGGCCCTTTGCTTTCGTGGAACTCCAAGGCCAGCCCCATCGCCTCCATCGGAATCAGAATGTCCGAAAAGAGGATAGCGGCATCAAAGCCAAAAATATCAACAGGCTGAATGGTGACTTCGGTACACAGCTCCGGGCGTTTACACAGCTCCAGAAAGCTGACTTTGCCGCGCACAGCCTGATAGTCGGGCAGATAGCGGCCAGCTTGGCGCATGAACCAGACCGGCGTGTATTCAGTGTGCTCGCCCCGGCAAGCACGTAAGAAAATGTCGTTCATTTAATTGGTTACCAAACGAAGGCGATAAACTTTAAGTTTTGGTTAAATTTCCTCGAAGCCGACAAAGCTGAAAGACCGCTGACTATCGAAACTGTTATTTTTTATCTTGATCAATTATCTCGTTCATATATTTCATGATTTTATCAGATAATTGAAACAAATCATGACCTGAAATTTGATGTTTTTCAGCTAAAGAAAAAATTTGTTCCATATTACTTTCTTTTCCCGATCCAGGATCTGGATAGCGGCCAGCCCATAAAATAAAACTTGATAAATTACTTAATATGGCGAGTTCTTTTTCGTCAAGAGCAGGAATGAATTCCGCCAGTTTCTCAAGTTTGTGGTGTTTAAAATTACGTTCTTCAGAAGTGTAACTTTCAACACCTTTTTTCATGATGATCATGCCTTTAAGGCAAATTTCAAGGCTGTAACCTACCAACATGAGTATGGTGGCGCAAAACTGAGAATCACAGACCCCTCTTACCGAAACTGGCATTGTTTCAAAATCAGGCTTGCTTTGAACTAGAATTCCAGCTGCTTCAGACATGGCGCGAGCTTGAGTAAGCCACAGCAGTGGAGATTTCAGTTCTTCACTGCTGGGTGGTTTTGTGAAGTCAATTGGATAACCCGCAATTGTTTGTGCAACACCCCATTTATGGCAAGCTGATGCGCTGTAACCAAATGGATCTTTTGCAAAAAGCTCACGGTTAGGAAGAATGAATCGCTCAAAATGTTTCTCAAAGTTCATCATGATAAAAAAACTATACAATTCAGCTCCTCGGCTGATATGCACAGAACGGCTCCTGCGCTAAATAATCACCGCTGACTGCGTAGGCTCTGGCGCGGCAGCCGCCGCAGACATTGACGTATTCGCAACGTCCGCAGTTTCCTTTATAGCCCTTGAAGTTGCGTAATTCCAGAAAAAGCGGAGACTGCTCCCAGATTTCCTGAAACCGCTGCTCGCGGATATTGCCAGCGGCCTTGGGAAAATAGCTGCACGGCAGGACGTTGCCGTCCACATCAATCAGGCAGATAAGTTGGCCGGCCAAGCAGCCTTTTGAGCCGCCGGTGGAGAATTGCAGGCTCCGCCGCTTGAATTTGTCGCCGTCCTGTTTGGCCCGCTGAAGAACGATGCGATAATATTGCGGGGCGCAGGTCGGGCGGACAAGCAGCTCCGGCTCCTCCTTCTCCATGTCATAGTGCCAATTGAGGATGTCCTCATATTCCGAGGCCGGAATTAGCTCTTCCATGATCTCTTGCCCGCGTCCGGTCGGCACAATCATGAAGAGATACCAGGCGGTCGCGCCAAGTCTCTTCACCAGCTCGTAGAGCTTGGGAACATCATCCTTGTTGCGCTGCGTGAAGGAGGAATTGACGAGGAATTTGATACCGTGCGCATTGAACAGGCGGATGGCATTCATCGTGCCGTCAAACGCGCCGGGCTGATTGCGGAAATTGTCATGCACTGCCGCTGTCGAACCGTCCAAGCTGAGAGACACCATTTTGATGTCCGCCTCTTTGATCTTGCGGCAGATTTCCTCCGTGACCAAAGTGCCGTTGGTGGCCAGACACATCCGCAAGCCAAGACCTGTGCCATAGGCGGCAATGTCAAAAATATCTGCTCGTAGCAGTGGTTCTCCGCCGGAAAGCACCACAACTGGGCTGGCATAAGACTTGATGTCGTCTAAAACCCGCTTGGCCTCGTCCAAGGAGAAATCAGGATGGCCTTGCACTTCAAGGGCGGAAGATGAACGACAATGCACGCAGTTGAGATTGCAACGGCGGGTGGTCTCCCAAGCGATCCATTTCGGTTCAAAATCCATTCCAGCCCCCTGCTTCGGAAAAACTGACTTGCGGAAAAAAGAAAAAGGCAATAACTATGTCAACTATATTCGCCCTGCTGCTCAGGGTCAACTGCTTTGTGCGCCGTCCGGCAACGGCCAGCCGCCAGCTATCTTTTCATAAGGAGCACTTCTCATGCAGGAAATCAAAACTGTTGTCACGCCTATAGATTTTTCGGACAACGCCAAGATGATCGCTGATTCAGCTTCCTACATCGCAGGCAAGTTCGGCGCGGAGCTGCATCTGGTTTTCGTGGTGCAGGACTTTGAGGATTATTCCGGCTTTTTTGTCCCGCCGGTCAATCTGCCCAATTTAACTAAGGATCTACTGGAATCCGCCCAGCAAAAAATGGAGGAATTCGTTGAAAGTTGCCGGGAAAAAGCGGTGGCGGCAGGCGTTTCGGCCTTGCACAGCAAGGTGCTGACCGGCGATGTGTCTGAAGAAATTCTTCAGTATGCCCATGAGGTGAGCAGCAATATGATCGTTATGGGAACGCACGGCTATAAAGGCTTAGAGCGGATCATGTTCGGCAGCGTGGCTGACAAGGTGGTGAAAACCGCCTGCTGCCCGGTCATGACCATCAATCCTTACCGCGAAAACTGCGGGAAGAAGGAGTGAGGCGCAAGGACAGGGAGGGAAAAATCGCGTCCCTTCCTGTCCGTCAGAAATTGTCACACAGAAGCTTCTTGACAAAACAGCATCTGCCGTCTAAGGTGCTCAACTTCATTGAAGGAGCAAAAATTGCTCGTCAGCTTGGCTGTCGTATGAATTGGTCATTCGGTTTTCTTTAATGGAGGCGGCACGCAGTGCCTGCTTCTCTGCGCTCAAGGAAAAAATGCTGCAATATAACAACTTATCATTTTTTTTGACCGCAGCTACCTGCTTGCTGCTGGCCGCATTCGGCTCCGCTCCGGCAAAGGCTGCGGAGTACACCATCGGTGTGCTCGCCAAAAGCGGCGATGTCAAGGCGATCTCCCAATGGAGCGCGCACGGCGACTATCTCAGCGAAGCGACCGGCGACTCTTTCTCGGTTGTGCCGGTGACCTTTGCCGCGATGGACAAGACCATCCGCGAGAAAAAGGTGGATTTCTTTCTGGCCAATCCTGCCATTTTCATTGAGATGCGGGAGCAGCACGGCGCAGTGGCTTTGGCGACCATGATCAACAGTGTTCATGGCAAGAGCGTGCATCAGTTCGGCGGTGTTATTTTTGTGCGAAAAGACAGCCCGATCATGACCCTGAACGACATCAAAGGCAAGCGGTTCGGCTTTGTCAAAAAAACGTCTTTCGGCGGGCTTCATGCGGCGTTGTATCTGCTGAAGACCAACGGCGGCATTGATCCGTCAAGGGACTGTTCCGCGTATGCCGAGATCGGCACGCACGAAAAAGTCGTTGCAGCCGTGGCTGACGGTGCTGTTGATGTTGGCACTGTGCGGACAGACACGCTGGAGCGGATGGCTGAGGACGGCAAGATCAAGCTGGATGATTTCCGTATCCTTAATCAGGTTAAGGACGACTTTCCTTTTGTACATTCGACGATCCTTTACCCGGAATGGCCGCTGGCTGTTTTGCCGCATGTAGATAAAAAGGTTGGCGAGAAAGTGGCCGCCGCGCTTCATGATATGAAAGCCGATGCCGCAGCAGCCAAGGATGCGAAGATAACCGGCTGGAAGAGTGCGGTTGATTACACTCCGGTGCTTGAATGCCTGCGCACCATCGGTGTGTCCGGCGGCGAATGAAAGAGCTTGCCCTGCTTGCTCCAGCCAAGATCAATCTGTATTTGAAAATTCTTGGTCGGCGGCCTGACGGATATCATGAGCTGGATACGCTCATGCAGAAGGTTGCGCTCTATGATGAATTGGAACTGATGCTGACGGACGTGCCAGACATACGTCTCCTCTGCCCAGATGCCAACTTGCCGGAGAATGAAGATAATATCGTTTTCCGGGCTGCACAGCTTTTCCTGTCTCAAACCAGCATCAGTGCGCAAGGGATACAGATCGTCCTGCGCAAGCGTATTCCGCTGGCGGCTGGTTTGGGCGGCGGGTCCAGCGATGCAGCGGCAGTACTAAAAGGGTTGAACCAGCTACTGGCCGCTGGCTGCTCGACAGAAGAATTGGCCGCAATGGCGGTTCAGCTCGGTGCGGATGTGCCGTTCTTTGTTTATGATTTGCCTGCGGCGTGGGCAGGTGGCATCGGTGATCGGCTGGAAGCTGCCGAACCATTGCGGGGCGTTACAGTGCTGTTAGTCAATCCAGGCATTGCGGTCTCGACTAAATGGGCCTATGAAACTTTTTCGCAGGCCGCCGGGAGAATTGCATTGACAGCGGCGGAAAAACAGTTTAATTTGTCTATTTTTTCTGTCGAATCGGGCAGCATTCCGCGCATTTTTCAGCCGGAGATGCTGCATAATGATCTTGAAGTTGTCACAGCGGCAACATACAGCCAGATCAGTGCGCTGAAACAGCGGCTGCTGACGACTGGAGCTGTAGGAGCGATGATGTCCGGCTCCGGCTCCACCGTGTTCGGACTCTTTCGCGACGCGGCGGCAGCGCAAGCCTGCTGGCATGAACTGAAAAAAGAATACGGACAGACCTTTTTGGTTGAGCCGCTGTGTTGAAACAACGGCAGTCCGACGCATTATTGCTGCGCAGAAATCAAGGATGGGGTGTCGTCAAGCGGTAAGACACAAGGTTTTGATCCTTGCATTCGGGGGTTCGAATCCTCCCGCCCCAGCCATCTTCTGTTCCAACCCTGTGAGACCCTGAGATGCCCAACATAATGAAGGTGTTCACCGGCAACGCCAACCCGGAAATCGCCCGGGAAATCTGCAACTATCTGGACATGCCTTTGTCCAGTGCCGAGGTGAAGAAATTCAGCGACGGCGAGATTTCCGTGGAGATCGGGGAAAACGTGCGCGGCACTGATGTCTTCGTCATCCAGCCGACCTGTACGCCGGTCAATGACCATCTGATGGAGCTGCTGATCATGATTGATGCCCTGCGCCGGGCATCGGCGCGGCGGATCACAGCGGTCATGCCGTATTATGGCTACGCCCGTCAGGACCGTAAAACCCGCCCGCGTGTGCCGATTACGGCCAAGGCTGTGGCGGAGATGCTGATGGCGGTCGGTACGAGAAGAGCGTTGTGCATGGATCTGCATGCAAGCCAAATTCAGGGGTTTTTCAACATTCCGGTTGACCATCTTTATTCCTCGCCGGTGATGCTGGAGTACATCCGCAAAAATCTGGATGATGACGTGGTCATGGTCTCGCCTGACGCAGGCGGCGTGGAGCGCACCCGCGCTTTTGCCAAACGGCTCAATGCCGACCTCGCCATTATTGACAAGCGGCGTGAGCGGGCCAACGAGTGCGAAGCGATGAACGTCATTGGCAATGTGAAAGGCAAGACAGCCATCCTGCTCGATGACATGGTCGATACTGCGGGCACACTCTGCGGTGCTGCGGCTAAACTGAAGGAAAACGGGGCTAAGGAAGTTCACGCCTGCTGCTCGCACGCAGTGCTCTCCGGCCCGGCACTTGAACGGCTCAATGCCTCAGAGATCAAATCCTTGGTCGTAACCAACTCTATTCCCTTGCGCGACAAGGCCGAACGCTGCGACCGGATTGTGGTGCTGCCTGTAGGTGAGCTGCTGGGCGAGGCGATCAGCCGCATCCATTCGGAAGACTCGGTCAGCTACCTCTTTGTATGACAATTTTGCTGAAAAACGTCGGCAGGAGCTGCTTACTCGCTCTGCCGCCTTTTTCTTGACACTTTCTCGATGAAAGGGAGAACAACACGATGATTCAGGTGAACATGCCGGCTGCCAAGCGGACGGTTTTCGGAAAAGGCGAGTGTCGGCGGCTGCGCGTGGCCAAGAAGACTCCGGCGGTGGTGTACAGCAAGGGCGATGTCGCTCTGCCGCTCCAGTTTGAGGCAGCGGTGCTGCATAAGGATCTGCTCTTTATTCACGGCCGCAACGCGGTGGTCACGCTGAAGATCGAGGGTGACGAAAAAGCTGAGCGTCATGTGGTGGTGCAGGAAATTCAAAAGGCTCCAACAGTCGAGCAGGTGCTGCATGTGGATTTTCTGGAGATCGAACTGGACAAGCCGGTGAGCTTGAATGTTCCGCTGCGCTTGACCGGCGTGGCTAGGGGCGTGGAGTTCGGCGGCGAGCTGACCGTATCCAAGGAAAGCGTTGTGCTGCGCGGCTGCCCGCTGGACATTCCCGACGAGATCGTGGCGGACATCACTTCGTTGGATAAGGGCGGCAAGGGGCTTACCTGTGCTGACCTGACCATTCCTGCCAATATCCAGCTGCTGGATAATCCAGCGCAGGTGTGCGCGGTGGTCATCTGACGTGGCGCGTGGGGGCGGTTTACGAACCGTCCTTGCAGAGATGTTCTTAAACCGGAAGAAGGCCTTGCTTTCTTCCGGTTTTTTTATTTGTGGACAACACGATGAGCGGATATTTGATCGTCGGCTTGGGTAACCCCGGCCTGGACTATGCGCTGACTCGGCACAACGCGGGCTTTCTTGCCTTGGATTACATCGCTGACCAGCAGGGCTGGCCCCTGAATGCGGAAAAATGGCAGGGCATATGCGGCAGCGGGCGGCTGGGCGAGGCGCGGATTTTCCTGCTCAAGCCGCAGACCTACATGAACCGCTCCGGCGAATGTGTGATCCGCTTGGCCGACTTTCATCGCATCGGGCCGGAACAGATTCTGGTGCTGCATGACGACCTTGATCTGCCGTCTGGCAAAATCAAGGTGACAGCCAAAGGCGGGGCAGGGGGGCATAACGGCATCCGCTCGCTGATCCAGCATCTTGGCACAGCAGATTTCGTCCGCCTGAAAATCGGCATAGGCCGCCCACCGCGCAACGAGGAAGGCCAAGGAATGCCGGTGGAACGCTACGTCCTTTCTGCCTTCAGCGAGGGGGAGCTGGCCCTATTTAACGAGCGGCTGCCGCTGATCAGCGAGGCGGTTGAGCTGTTCATCCGTCACGGCGCGGCCCAGTGCATGAACCAAATCAATGGCCGTTCCGTATGAATAGCATTGATTCGATCTTTCACTTTCCTTGATTTGCCAAGCGGATAAAAATATGGTATTTTATCCGGCTGGAGCTGTTTTTCACTTTTGTCTGCATATTGCGGTCAGCCGGAGGCATCATGAGCGAAGTCAAGGAAAAAGTCAGATTCGCAGCAGGCGACATGGCCGTTTATCCCACCCACGGAGTCGGCCAAATTGAAACCATCAGGGTGCAGAAGATCGGCGGGATTGATCAGACGTTCTATGTTCTCAAACTGCTGGAAAGCGGGATGACGATTATGATCCCGACCACAAGCAGCGGGAATGCCGGTCTCAGGCCGGTGATCTCTACCAGCGAGGTCAAGCGTGTGGAAGACATCCTCAAGGACCGGGAGGGCAAAATCAGCACCCAGACGTGGAACCGCCGCTACCGCGATTACATGGACAAAATCAAGACCGGTTCGGCCTTTGAGGTGGCAGTGGTGCTGCGCGACCTGCTCGTACTGAAAGGCGACAAAGAACTGTCCTACGGCGAGCGGAAGATGATGGACACGGCCAGAAACCTGCTTGTCCGCGAGTTGTCTGTGGCCCGGCAGATGGACGAAGAAATAGTCGAGCAGCAGCTTGAGGAGCTGTTCGCCTAAATGGCTGATGCAGCCCGGCTATTCCGGGTTACCCCTCAAGATGTCGGGCGGCGGCTCGATCATTATTTGGTGCGCTGTCAGCCGGAGCAGAGCCGTTCCAGCCTTGACCGGCTGATCCGCTCCGGCGCAGTGCTGGTGAACGGCGGGGCGGTCAAGCCCGGCTGCAAGCTGCGGGCGGGCGACAGCGTCGCGGTCACGCTGCCTGTGCCTGACGCGCCTACAGCCGAGGGCAAGATTGAGCCGCAGCCGGTTGATTTTCACATCATTCATGAGGACGAGCATCTGGCAGTGATCAGCAAGCCGCCGGGCTTGGTTGTCCATCCCGCAGCCGGTCATGCTGACGGCACTTTAGTCAACGGCCTGCTCCACCGCTACAGCGAGCTGGAGATTCTCGACGGCGAGCGACCCGGTCTTGTCCACCGTCTTGACAAAGACACCTCCGGCATCATGCTTGCTGCCCGCACCGAGGCCATGCACCGCCTGCTTTCCGCCGCCTTCAAGGAGCGGCAGATCCGCAAAACCTACCACGCCCTCCTCGTGCGCAGCCCGGCTGCCGATGCTGGCCGGATTGACGCGCCCATTGGCAGGCATCCGGTCAACCGGCAGAAAATGGCGGTGCGCCAGCGCGATGGCCGCCCTGCGGTGACGAACTGGCGGATTCTGGAACGCTTCCGCAACGGCTGCTGTTTTGCCGAAATCGCCATTGAAACCGGGCGCACACACCAGATCCGGGTGCATCTCTCGTCTATCGGCGCGCCGGTGCTGGGCGACAGCCTCTACGGCGGCAAAAGCCAGACCGTGCAGGCGGAACGCCAGCTGCTCCACGCCTCAGAACTGGCTTTCATGCATCCGGCTGACGGCCACGCCTGCCGCTTCACCGCCTCACTCTGGCCGGACATGCAGGCCGTGCTCGACCTGCTGCGGGAGCAGTTCCGCCTTGCCTGAGCTGATCGGCATCACCGGCGGCATTGGTTCCGGCAAAAGCCGTGCCTGTCAATATTTAGCTGAATTGAGCGGCTGGCCGCTGCTCGATCTTGATCAAATTTGTCGGCAATTGCTCCTGCCGAAAGCGCAGGGCTGGCTGGCCTTGCAAAAGCTGCTGCCCGCAGATTTTTTCAAGGCCAATGGCGAGCTGAACCGCCCCAAGCTGCGCGAGGCAATTTTTGCTGATGCTGACCTGCGGCGGCAGATTGACAGCCTGCTGCATCCGTTGGCCAAACAGGAAATGACGGCGCAGGCCGCCCGGCTGAATGCGCCGCTGGTTCTGGCGGAAATCCCCCTGCTTTTCGAGGCGGGCTGGCAGGACAGCGTCAGCCAGATCGTGGTTGTTTATGCCGACGAGGCCGTGCGTCTGCGGCGGATCATGGAGCGCGATCAGGTCAGCGAAGAGCAGGCCCGGCTGGCAATAGCCGCGCAGATGCCGCTGGAGGACAAAGCCCGGATGGCTGATCATCTGATCGATAATTCAGGAGACTGGGAGATTACTTGCGGCCAGCTAAGGCAGGCAGTAAAAAAGATTGATCGTGGACTAAATCCGTTGACTGTTGATTAAGTGCTGTCTGGATATCGCCAGTTATAGCCAAAGCAATATAAAATGCATAGTGAATTGTGATAGCATGCTGGCTCATTTTCACCCCCCAGCAAGAAGAGGACGGGGGAAAAAAAAAAACACAACCACCCACCACGAACACAACCAAAAATAAACACAAAAACAAAAAAACAAAAAAAAAAC
>DHWV01000053.1:0-10922 GCA_002413355.1 Desulfobulbaceae bacterium UBA5173
CCCTTGGGGCGGGGTAATTTATTGTCCTCACTTGGGAGGGTTACCCCCCCACCTTTAGGTGGCAGCTTCAGCGCATCTTAGGTTAAACTGGGGGCATGGAAACATATTGCCATGGCTCACACACTGTATTTTCAATACATCTTCATGTGGTGTGGATCACGAAATACCGCAAAAAACTTTGGCGGGACGAAGTGTCGTTCCGCGTCCGGGACATGCTCCGGGAAATCTGTCGGCAGGAAGAGGTGGAAATAATCAAGGGGCATGTGTCGCAAGACCATATCCACCTGTTTGTCTCGATTCCGCCGCAGGTGACGGTCAGCCGTTTTGTGCAGCGGCTCAACGGCAAGACATCACATAAGCTTCTCAGCGAATATCCTCATCTTCGGAAAACATGCTGGGGCAGACATTTTTGGGCGCGTGGCTATTTCTGCTGTAGCAGCGGCAATGTGACTGACGAAGTTATCAAACAGTATATTGAAGGGCAAGACCACACTGCTGACGACAACTTCAAAATTGACGGCGAGGCATGAAAGAGTCGGCGAAGCTGACTGCGCCAGCTTTAGCTGTCAAGCGAAGCCACCGGCTTTAAGCCGGTGGAGTATTCACTTTTGAGATAGCTTGATATTACCTCAACGATCTTGCCCTTGATAGCAGCGGCAATTCCTACATCTCCTATCAGTACGATGCCTTCAATTGCAAGACCAGTGTGATGCGCTTCAACGGCACAAGCTGGGAATAATAGGCGCGGCTCCCTCGCCGCAAACTACAGTTCAGCGGCATCATCAGTCTTGCATTGACGAACTTTGGCAGTTTTTATCTGTCCTACAGGGACTATGGCGACGACCATAAGGCTGCTGTGGCAAGTCGCTACACCACACTCATCGCCCGGACAAACCACCCAGCCGCCTCCGGGCTTCCTCCCCAGTGCAGGTGGACATAGCCAGCCAAGGTGTTGCCGAGCAGGTAGCCCTCGGCCCTGCCGTCATCAAGGGCATAGACGCGCCGCACCTGCTCCGGCATGGGGTCAATGTCGGAGTAGTGGAACTCGTGGCCAGAGAGCACACTCCCCGCCGGGCCGAGCAGGCAGTCCTCGCGCAGCTCCGCGCGGCAGTAGCCCAGCCGCCGCAGCCGCTGGCCCATGCGGGCTGTCACCGGAAAGACCCCGGCCATCGGGTGCAGGGGGCCATCGCTGTCGGCAACCGCCTCGCAGAGATACATGAAGCCGCCGCACTCGCCATAAACCGGCCTGCCTGCGTGGGAAAAGGCCAGCACCTCCGCCCGCAGGGACTCGTTGGCGGCGAGCTGCGCCGCGTGCAACTCCGGGTAGCCGCCGCCGAAGTAAAGGCCGTCGAGCTTCTCCGGCAGCGCCTTGTCATGCAGCGGGCTGAACAGCACGATCTCGGCCCCGGCGGCCCGCAGCAGGTCTAAGTTGTCCTGATAGTAGAAGCAGAAGGCTTCGTCCCAGGCCACGCCGAGGCGGACTCTGCAGACCGGCTGTGGCAGCGGGGCGCACGCGGCTTCAGGTGCCTGCGCTTCTCCGGCAAGCTGAATGAGCCGGTCAAGGTCAAGATGCTCCTCAATCAGGCTGACCAACCGCTGCCGGTCAATGGCGGTCTCAGTTCCCATGTGCAGGCCAAGGTGGCGCGAGGGCAGACTGATGCCGCTCTCGCGCGGCAGCCAGCCGATGATCTCCGCTTGGCAGTGCCGCCGCACCTCCTCGCTGACTAACTGAAGATGCTTCGCGCTGCCGACCTGATTGAAGATCACCCCGGCGACCCGCACACGCGGATCAAGACTCTCGAAGCCACGCAGCACCGCAGCCGCGCTCTCCGCCATTGAGCGCACATCTATAACCAGCAGCACGGGCACGCCCAGCAGGGCGGCCAGCTCTGCCGCCGAGCCGCTGCCGCCGTCAAAGAGGCCCATCACCCCTTCAATCACCGAGATGGACTGGCTGTCCGCAGGGGCGTGGCGGCGGAAGCACTGGCGCACCCAGTCCGGGCCGCACATGCGGATGTCCAAGTTGCGCGAGACGCGGCCTGTGACGGCAAGGTGCAGGCTGGGATCGATGAAGTCCGGGCCGCACTTGAAGGGCTGCACAGTGAAGCCGCGTTGGCGCAGGGCCGCCATGATGCCAAGGGTGACCGTGGTCTTGCCGCAGCCGGAGTGCGTTCCGGCGATGAGGAGGGCAGGGGGCATGAGTTCTTAGTTCTCGTACTGTTGGAATGCGCAGGGGACTACCGCAGTCCTTCATTGTAAACTCCTTGCCGGTTTTGCCCAAGAAAAAGCGCAGGCTGTATAGTGCTCCGCCCGCCCCCTTGCTCTTTCCTGTTGTCTTTCCGCCCCAATCTATTTATAACCATCTCCATAAAATCAGCTATTGACCGGGCAGGCATGTTCCTGCCCGTCATCATTTTTATCCTTTCAACACGGAGCAAAGACATGTCTCTGAAGTTTGATTTATCCGCCGCAGACCTGAGCAGCGCGGAACTCGCCTCACTTAAAGCCATGCGCACCCGCTGCGCTCGCCGCATCTTGCTATCGACCAGCCTGTCTGCATCCGGCCATCCGGGCGGCTCGCTCTCCTCGCTCGACATGCTGCTGGTGGCCTACGGCATCCTCCGCCATGACCCGAAGAACCCGCGCATGGAGGAGCGCGACCGCTTCGTGGCTTCCATCGGCCACATCTCGCCCGGCGTGTACAGCGTGCTGGCCGAGAACGGCTACTTCAGCGAGGACGACTTTCTGGCTGGCTTCCGGCGCACCGGCTCCGGCTTCCCAGGCCACGTGGAGTCCATTGTGCCGGGCGTGGAGTGGGACACCGGCAACCTTGGCCAAGGCTTGTCCACAGCAGTGGGCATGGCCCATGCCTTCAAGCTGAAAGGCCAGAACAACCGCGTCTTCTGTCTGATGGGTGACGGTGAGCAGCAGAAAGGGCAGATCGTGGAAGCGATCCGCCACGCCGTGAAGTACAAGCTCGACAACCTCACGGTGCTGATCGACCGCAACAAGCTGCAAATCTGCGGCAGCACTGAGGACATCATGCCGCAATGCATGCAGAAACTCTACGGTGGCCTTGGCTTCAACGCGGTCAAGGTGGACGAGGGCAACGACTGCAACGCCCTGTACAAGGCCATGCGCGATGCCTACCGCAACATCAGCGGCGTGCCGATGGTGATCATCGCCAAAACCGTGATGGGCAAGGGCGTGTCGTTCATGGAGAACAAGGCCAAATACCACGGCTCAACGCTGCCTGCTGACGATCTGGCCAAAGCGCTTGTTGAGCTGGGCGTGGAGAACGATTTCCCGCAATGGCAGGCGAAGCGCAAGCTGCCGGTCGCCACGCACACCATCATGCCGCCGCGCACCGATTACCCGATTGTGCAGCCGGGCACGCCTGTAGTTTATGCCGCTGACAAGCTGACCGACTGCCGTTCCGCCTACGGTGACGCGCTGCTCAGTCTTGCCCAAGCGAACAACACGCCGGGCCAAGCCCCGGTGATCATCGGCATCTCTTGCGACCTCGAAGGCTCAGTGAAGATGGACGGCTTTCACAAGCATTCCCCGCAGGCGTATCTGGAGCTGGGCATTCAGGAGCACCATGCCGCAGGCACTGCCGGAGCCATGAGCTGCGAGAACCTCGTCACCTTCTTCTCGACCTTCGGCTCGTTTGCCGTCTCTGAGGTCTATAACCAGAACCGCTTGAACGACTTCAACCACAGCAACGTGAAGGTAGTAGCCACCCACGTGGGCCTCGATGTGGGCGAGGACGGGCCGACGCATCAGTGCATTGATTATCTCGGCCTGATGAAGAACTACTTCCGCTTCTCGGTCTTCATGCCCGCTGATCCCAACCAGACTGACCGCATCATCCGCCATATTGCTACTCATGCGGGCAACCACTTCGTGGGCATGGGCCGCTCCAAGACCCCGACCATCACCCGCGAAGACGGCAGTGTTTTCTACGATGCGGATTACGTGTTCACGCCGGGCAAGGCGGACTGGCTGCGGCGCGGAACGGATGCGACGATCATCACCTACGGCGCGGTCACGCCAGCCTGCATGGAGGCGTGGGCACTGCTGAAGAAGGCTGGTAAATCGGTGGGCGTGCTGAACATGGCTTCGCTACTACCGTTAGACAAAGACGCGGTGCTGGAAGCTGCCAAGCCCGGCACGGTGGTCACAGTTGAAGACCATCATGTGGAGACCGGCCTTGGCGCGTCCGTGGCAACGGTGCTGCTGGACAACGGCCTTGCCCCGAAGATGAAACGCTTGGGCGTAAAGCAGTACGGCGGCTCAGGCGCACCGGCTGATCTCTACAAGCTGCAAGGGCTGGATGCGGAGTCTGTTGCCAAGACAGTGCTGGGGATGATTGGGTAAGGCTGCACTATCCTCCTAAAGAGCATAACGTTATCCTCTTGCCGAGCATAGCAGTATGCTCTTCTCGATCATAACGGTATGCTCTCACCGACCTAAGCGTTATGCTCTTGCAGAGGATACGCTATGGCTCGCCTTGAGCAACGGATAGTTGCAGATCCCTCTCGCGGACGTGCGGGCAAATGCGGCAACGTGCTGGCAATGAACATGTAACCTGCGTTGCCTCATGCCGCCTGAAAGTGCATGGTGGAAAGTTCCTCCTTGCTTGCCCGTGCGGATATGCCGAGCAATTCAATGCCAACCACGTTGCCTTTGTCATCGAAATCCAAAATCACACCGGGACGCACTTCTTCGGATTCTGTAATCCTGTTCTCAGCCAATCGGAAGTAGAGCGCGTCGCTCTCTTTATCAACCTTGATTGTCATGTGTCTCTCCGTAATCGGCGGTCAAAGAAGGCTGTGACCCGTTTATTTGGCACGGCTGCCACATTCACCACAACACGAAGCCAGCGGTTACCGTATTCAGGGATTACCTTCAGATAATGACGTGTCCCGTCAGTATGGTCTTCAACAGCATCCGGCTGAAGCACTGCGCTTGTCACCCATGAACGTTTGATGTTCCGTTCATGGAGCATGGCAATGAAATGGGCTGTGTCTTCCATCCTGTTTCCGAAAAATGTTTGGGCAGTGCAGCAGCAGCGTTATCGTAAAAGGCAGGCAGCGGTTTGTCAAGGCGTGATGCTGCTGGCAGGAGCGCAACTCCCAAGCACAGGCATAGTCGTTTGCAGCAAGCCTTTGCAAATACCTCTTGCGGATATGCGGGCAGATGCGGCAAAGTGGCAGCAAGGGATGTGCAAGGGCGGTGTGCAAAATGCCCCTGCGGATTTGACAGCAACAGTGCATGGAGGCGTTATGAAGGCGACAACAACAGATTTGCGATGCAAACTGCACGATGTGCTCAAGGCACTTGACAGGAATGAGGAGGTGACGCTCATGCACCGGGGCAAGGTGCGCGGCATTCTTATTCCGCCGCGACAGAAAAAAGCGGGCAAGATCAGCTCGCATCCATTTTTTGGCATGTCAGCGCAGCAGGATGGACTTTCTGTGCTGGAGGAATTGGATGCGTTGAGGAAACCGAGACATGATGCTCTTTGACACAGACATCTTCATCTGGATTCAGCGGGGCAATGACAAGGCCGCACAGATCGTGGAAGATGAAGAAGAACGGTATTTGTCTATCCAAACCTACATGGAGCTGCTGCAAGGCGCAAAGGACAAGAAGCAGCACAAGTATGTCAAGAACTTCCTTGCTGAGTTTGCCTTTGAAATACTCCCGCTGAGTGAGAATATCGGACATCGGGCCGCTGTGTACGTGGAGGAATACAGCCTGTCTTCAAATCTCCGCGCAGGCGATGCGATCATTGCGGCAACCGCTGTTGAAAGGAACATGACGTTGGTGTCGAGCAATGTGAAACACTTCCGAGTGATTAAAGAGCTGAAGCTGAAACCTTTCATTCCGTAATGTCCTTCAGAAGGCAAGTGCCAAATGCTGCCAAGGGAACCTGTAGCAAGCCGTTGCAGATAGGCCCTACAGCGCAGGAGAGCAAGGAGAATGCGTTTTGCGGGATGTGGAAAGACCGGGATGACCTGAGCGATGTTGACAGCTATGTCCGCACGCTCAGAAAGAAGAGGCCATCTTGAGCAACGGATAGTTGCATTTAAACTCCATGCCTTGTTCGATGATCTGCTGGATAGCAAAGGGGAATAGCTGATAAATATGGATCTCAATGCGATCAGAGAGCATGTCAGGGCTGGAAGGTACAGGTTCTCTGATCATGCGGTAAAGCGGATGATCAAACGTTCAATTCGCAGAGGAGAGATAGAGGCTGTCCTGATGAACGGAGAGATCATTGAACAGTACCCTGAGGATAAATACTCGCCCAGCTGCTTGGTGTATGGTATGACAGAAACAGGAAGAGTCCTGCATGTGTTGATCTCTCTGCCGCCGCTGGTGGTCGTGGTGACAACATATGAACCTGATGCTGCGGAATGGATTGAAGGAAAGACGAGAAGGAGGTTGGAGCAATGAAATGCGTGTTCTGTGGAGGTACGCTCAGAAGCGGCACAGTGACATTCACCTATGAGGCTGAGGAGGTATACATCTTGGTTGAGCATGTTCCGGCTGATGTATGTGGTCATTGTGGAGAAAGGCTGTATGCGCCAGAGGTCACAGACGCACTGCTGGAGATCGTCCACAGGAAGACAGCACCGACCAGGATGCTGCATATACCTGTCTATGATTTTGCTCAGGCGGAGATAAGATGAGCGTTGCTCTCAGGTCTTGCCAAGCACAAGCCCAGTCGTTTGCAGCAAGCCGTTGCAGATAGCCCTACAAGCGCAGGACTTTGGGCGCATAGCACTTGTGTCGGAAAAATTACAGCACTATGGCGAGAGCGACATAAGCACTATGACGAGAGCGGTATAAGCGCTATGCCGGGAGAGACATAAGTGCTTATGGGAAGTTCGCCATAGCGCTTATGGGAAAATTTTTATAGCCTGTAGTTGAGTTCGTTCATAGGCTATAGTCCCGGCGGGGGCATACGCACACCGGGAAAATACACACGGAGGAACGAGGCGATGGGCAAAGAAGAAGCCTTGCGGCGGATTAAAGAGGCGGCTGAGACAGGGGCAACCGGGCTTGCCCTTCATAGGCTACAATTAACCGAGCTGCCGCCAGAAGTCTTTCAGCTAACCAATCTCACGTGGCTTAACCTCTGGGACAATCAGCTTGAGGAGCTGCCAACAAAGATCGTCCAGTTAATCAATCTCACCGTGCTTCACCTTGGCTACAACAAGCTTAACACCCTGCCGACAGAACTCTTTCAGCTAAAGAATCTCACCGTGCTTGGGATTAGAGGTCTTGAACTCACCAGTCTACCGCCAGAGATCGTTGATCTAACCAACCTTACCAAGCTCTACCTCGGCTACAACCCTCTTGTCTGCCCTCCTTATGAACTCGCTCTTGAAGGCATCCCCGCCATTCGCGAATACTTCGCCTCCCTCGAAGAAGGCAAGCAGGAATTAGCTGAAGTCAAGCTCATCTTAATAGGTGAGGGCGCATCGGGGAAAACCTCGCTCACCAAGCTGCTGTGCGGTCAGCCGTTCGACCAGCACGAGCCAATGACCAACGGCATCCGCATCGGTCAATGGACAGCCGCAAGCAGCAGCCGGGAAGTGCGCTGCAACCTCTGGGACTTTGGCGGACAGGAGATCATGCACGCCACGCATCAGTTTTTCCTCTCCCGCCGCAGCCTGTATGTGCTGGTCTTGGATGGCAGGCGCGACGAGCGGCCCGAACACTGGCTGCGCTACATTGAAACCTTCGGCGGTCGCTCGCCAGTGCTGGTGGTGCTCAACAAGAGCGACATCTATCCGAGCTTTAATCTCAACCGGCCTTTTCTGGAGCGGAAATATCCGTTCATCAAAGGCTTCTTCAAGACATCCTGCGCCACAGGCGAGGGCGTGGCGGAATTCATCCAAGCCCTGCATCAGGAAATTAACCAGCTCCTGTTGACCAAATACGTCTGGCCAGTAAGTTGGTTCCGGGTGAAGCAGTCACTGGAAGCCTCGAACGAGCCGCGCATCAGCTGCGAAAACTTCGAGAAAGTCTGCCTGCACGCCGGTGTGCGGGGCAAGACCAGCCAAGAGGTGCTGGTTTCCTTCTTGCACGATCTGGGCGCGGTCATTCACTTTGATGACTTTGCCTTGAGCGATCATCACGTCCTCAATCCCAAATGGGTGACTGGCGCGGTGTATCGGATCATCAACGACCCGACAGTTGCCAAGGCCAACGGTCTGCTCAAGCTGGATGATCTGAAGGAGATACTGGCGTGGCAGGAAGGCGACGAGCACCGCTACTATCCGGCGGATTACGTCTATATTGTCGAGCTGATGAAGAAGTTCGAGCTGTGCTATGACGTGGCTGCAAATGAGGTGGCTGCAAATGAGGTGCTGATTCCCGATCTGCTGGAGGTGCCAGAGCCTGCCTTCACCTTTGATGAACGCGCTGCCCTGCGCTTGGTGCTGGCGTATGAGGACTTCTTCCCGCCGTCTATCATGCCGCGTTTCATTGTCAAACGGCACAATGAGATCAAAGATAATCTGCGCTGGCGCAGCGGCGTTGTCTTGGAGACTCCGCAGCTCAAGGCTGTGGCGGTAGTGCGGGCGGATAGCGAAAAGAAGTGCATTCAGATCATGGTGACAGGCAAGGAGCGCAAAGTCTTCCTCGCCCTGCTTTGGCTTGCCTTCCGTGAACTGCATACCGGCTTTGAAGGCTTGAAGGTAGATGAACTCATTCCAATGCCAGATGATCCAACCATCATTGTGGATTACGAGACTCTGCTCAACAGTCAGCAAGAAGGTATTCCAAAGATTTTCCCGAAAGGCGCGAAAAAGGCATACAGCGTGCAAGAGCTGCTCGCTGGCGTGCATTTTGATGATCAAAGCGAGGGAGCGAGGATGCTGGCTTTGGCGAAGACAGAGAGCAAGAGCGGTCTGCGCTGGCTGGGAGAGAAGCTGAATCGCTACTTTGAGGTTGAGAATATCAAGATATTCGGCATCAAGATCAAACACCAAGCTATTTTTGAGGACATTTTGCCGAAGCAGACTGGACATCAGGACGGCGTATAGAAGATATTGCATAAGAGGGGCAGGCCCCTGCGCTTGCCCCTTGTCAGGTTCTTGTGACGAATGCAGGCAGGTGCAGGGGCCTGCCCCTATCGGACATCCATCATGAAACATATCATCCTGATCGGCGATGGCATGGGCGACACGCCTGTTCCTGCGCTTGGCAATAAGACCCCGCTGGAAGCAGCACAGAAGCCAACCATTGACCGCCTTTGTGCCTTAGCCGAGCCGTTGCTGGTGCGCACCGTGCCGCCGGGCTATCCGCCAGGCAGCGACGTGGCCAACCTCTCCCTGCTCGGCTATGAGCCGGACAAGTGCTACACAGGCCGCGCCCCGCTGGAGGCGGCGAGCATGGGCATTGCTATTCCGGCGGACGGAGCCGCCTTCCGCTGCAACATGGTCACGGTGGACTATGGTGCGGACGACCGCCGCCTGACCATGATTGACTACAGCGCAGGCCACATCAGCACAGCGGAAGCGGCGGAGCTGATCACCGCCATTCAAGATGCCTGCGGCACGGACAAGCTCCAGCTTCATGCAGGCGTGAGCTACCGCCACCTGCTTATTCATCATGGCGCAGTGCCGCAGGGGCTGCGCACGGTGCCGCCACACGACTGGATGGACAAGGACGTGACGGCGTTCTATCAGCAGCAGCTCGCCGTTCCGCACTTAGCCAAACTGCTGCGCTGCGCCCGCGCTGTGCTGGCCGAGCACCCGGTCAACCAGCGGCGTGTGGACGCTGGCAAAAAGCCTGCAAACGGGATATGGCTCTGGGGCGAGGGCGGCAGGCCGCAGATGGAGACGCTCCAGGCCCGCTGGGGCTTGAGCGGCAGCCTGATCTCAGCGGTTGATCTGCTCAAGGGCATCGGCGTGTGCGCCGGACTGGAGGCGGTGCGAGTGCCGGGCGCGACTGGCTATCTCGACACCAACTACCAAGGCAAGGCGGACGCGGCCCTGAAGGCACTGGAGACGCAGGACTTTGTTCTTGTCCACATTGAAGCACCGGATGAGGCCGGGCATCAGGGATCGGTCAAGGACAAGGTGCAGGCCATTGAGGACTTTGACAGCAAGATCGTTGCACCAATTGCCGCAGAGATGGACCGGCGCGGTGAGGAGTATCGCCTCGTGGTGACGATGGATCATTATACTCCGATTGCCCGCCGCACCCACGAAGACTGGCCGGTGCCGATGTTTATCTACGACTCGCGGGGAATAGGGAAGCAGTCAGGTTTGAGCTACACCGAGGCGAACATCAAGGCCATTGCTGAATATCTCCCCAGCGGCGCGGCCTTCTTTGCCCGCTTTGCCCAGCAGGAGCGGCGACATGGCTGATTTGCGCATGGAGCTGGCCGAGCCGGTCTTCCGCATGGAGCACCGGGTGATCTACGGCGACACCGACGCGGGCGGTATCATCTACAACGCTAACTACCTCCGCTTCATGGAGATGGGCAGAACCGAGATGATGCGCAGCCACGGCCTGCCCTACAGCGAGATGGAGAACGAAGGAATCATTCTGCCAGTAACCGAATGCTATCTCCGCTACAAGGCTTCGGGCCGCTATGATGATTTGATCAGCATTGCCACATCGTTGGCCGAGCTGACGCGGCATACCATCCGCTTCCACTACCGGATTCACTGCCAGCGTGACGGCAAGGAGCTGATGCTGGTCAAAGGCTTCACCAAGCACGCCTGCACCGACCGCCAAGGCAGGCTAATGCCTTTCCCGGACAGCATCATGGCCCGGATCAGCAGCGTGCGGCCTATGGAGAAAAGTTGACGGCGGCTTCTTTTGCTGTTGACAGACAGAGCCGGGGCAGGTATATTCACCGGCACGTGTCGCGGGGTGGAGCAGTCTGGTAG
>DHWV01000053.1:11168-16511 GCA_002413355.1 Desulfobulbaceae bacterium UBA5173
TCGGGCTCATAACCCGAAGGTCATCGGTTCAAATCCGGTCCCCGCTACCATAAGGAAATGCAAGGGTCTGAGGCAGTCTGCTTCAGACCCTTTTTGCGTTGCCCTGGGCAGCGAGCGGCAGCGTCCGGGCTTGAAGCGCAGTTATGACACAGGTAGTTTTCACAGCAATCACCCACATACAGAGGCGCATGATGTCAGACGAGAACAAGGTGAACGCGCAGGAGCTTCCGATCTTTCGGATGCAGAAGATGTACATCAAGGATCTTTCCTTTGAGAATCCCAATGCTCCGCAGGTCTTCCTGCCTCAGGAGCAGGAGGCCAAGGTGGATTTCAACCTGCGGCTCGGCAACAAGAAGGCGGACGATGACCACTGGGAGGTCTCCATCGCCGTCACCGCCAAGGTGCTGAACCAAAAGGCGAACGACGCAGTCATGTTTGTGATTGAGCTGGAGCATGCGGCGGTTTTCCTGCTCAAGAACATCCCGGCGGAGCATGTACAGCGGGTGCTGGCGGTGGACTGTCCCATGATGCTCTTCCCCTTCACCCGCCAAGTTGCCTCGCAGCTGGCTGTGGACGGAGGCTTTCTGCCTTTCCTGATGGAGCCTATCAACTTTGTTGCCCTCTACGAGCAGCGGGCGCAGCAGAAGGCTGCCTGAACGAACGGCAAAAAAAAGCTCCCGGACAGTGTTCCATCCGGGAGCTGAGTCTGGCTTGACGCAGGTCTATTGCTGCCGCTTGAGACCGGTCTCCACAAAGTCGTTCATCAAGGAGCTGGTCGCCTTCCTGATCGCCTGTTCAAAAAGATCATCATACTGGCTGTCAGCCAAGACGGACTCCGGCGCGACCCGTACTTCCACTTGGTTGGTCCAGACCACTTGGGCATCATAGGCGTTCTGCACCCAGATGCGCAGCCGCACCACCGCCTGATCGACTCTTCCGCCGTGGCTGGCCATTTCTCCGGCAGCTGCACCGCCCAGTATTGACCACGCTATCGTGTTCGCGCCCTTGCCGCCACTTACACCAAAGAATCCCTTGGAGTCGTCCGCATCCCACGGCCAGTCGGCATGACTGCCTATCGCCGCTCCCCATGCGCCGCCTGCGACTGTGTTGCCTAAGTTGTCGTACTTGCTTGAGTCAGCAAAGCCGAAGGCCATGCGGCTGGTCGAGCCAATGACAAAGGGCAGCAAACCGCGCTTGCGAGGATCCCATGTGTGCTCTTGGCGGGTGCGGAACTCCAAT
This sequence comes from Desulfobulbaceae bacterium UBA5173, assembly GCA_002413355.1. GTDB lineage: Bacteria > Desulfobacterota > Desulfobulbia > Desulfobulbales > Desulfobulbaceae > Electronema. Next base: position 12,408 of record DHWV01000053.1, read on the forward strand.
ATTCTACCCCGGACAATATAGTCTGCGCCGAACCTGCGTCCGACTTTGACCACCTCTTGATCGGTCAGACCGTGGGCACCGGGGCTGTCAGCAGCAGGATTCCTGCCGCCGCCCTGATAAGCCTGCTGCACCTTCATATATTCAGTGAGCTTGTTCTTCATCACCTCAGACCAGTCTGGATCTTCCAGCTCGCTGGCCAAGGATGAGGAAGAAGCATCATTCGTGCCGTACTGGGCAGCATTGATGATTTTTTGCTCAACCAAATACTGAAACACATCTTCCGGCACCGGCGCGCCAAATCCCCTGCTGACCAAGCTGTTAGTCAGGGATTCAGTGATCAGCAGATGGCGGCGGAACGCTGAGGCGACGCTGTCGCCCTCGCTGTAATCGGCAAAAGGTAGAATAACCGCAGTTCTTCCCTTGCCGCTGTTGTCCGAATAGTCATCCGGGGTCATCACAGTCTCGACAGTGGTCTTGCCGCAGCCGGCCAGCAGCCCTGTCAGCAGTATCCCTGCGGATACAAGTTTCAGCAGGCTCATGGTTGCTCCAAATAAAGTGATGAGAATCCGTTCAGTTGATGATACGAGGCCGCAGCAAGATAATCAGCTCGCGTTTCGACTTCGACTTTGTCTCATAGCCAAACAAGTATTTCAGATAGGGGACATCTTTGACTCCGGGGAGATATTCTCCGCTTTTGCTGTCAACCTCGCTGATCAGTCCGCCAACCACCAGCATAGAACCGTCTTTGATTTTAACCATAGTGCTCATCTCCCGCTTGTTCACCACGGGCAGGCCAATTTTGTTCCCTTGGCCAATATCAGCGTAGGTGATCGGTTCAGAAAGCTCAGAAGTGATCGGCACCAGATTCATGACAATCTCGTTGTCCTGCTTCACCACTGCCGAAAGAGCCAAGCCTATTCCTGAAAGGATTTCACCTGTCGTGACGGTAGTGGACATTGCCCCGGACGCACCTGATGTCTCGCTTTTGATATCTTTGATGTAGGTCACGTTCCTTCCGACAGAAATCAGGGCGGGTTGGCCGTTCATGACGCTGATCTTGGGATTGGAAAGGATGGAAGTCTGCCCTTGATCCTGCAATGCCTTAATAAAGGAAGTGAAGTTGAAACCAGCCAATGTTACGCCCGTGGCGAGACCTTCTGACATCGTGCTGCCGCTGGTGATGAAGGTTGCAGCAGTAGTGCCCATGGTCAAAGCATCTGTGATGGTGCGGCCCACAGATCGGCTGCTGGAGTCTGTAGCAGCAGAATTTGTGCTGTCATTTGATGAACTAGAAGAGGATGAATCAAGAGTGCTTCCAACGCTATTGCTGTTGGTGGTAGCATTGCTATTGGTAGTATTGCTGGTTGAGGTACTGCTGGTTGAATTAGTTGCCGAGTCTGTGGTTGTGTCAGAAAAATCAGCAGATGCACTGGTACTTTTTTGTTCGTCGTTGCTTGTGGTATAGGTCTTCGTTTTGCCGTAGCGGATACCATCCCAGCTCAGACCTGCAAGCAGCATATTCCAATTAATGCCCAGCGAGGAGCTGTCGTTGAGCTGCACTTCAATGATCTTCGCCTCAATGATGATCTGCTTGTACAGTTCCTTTTCCAAGCTGCCAAGATAGCTATCGATTTTTTTCTGAAGAGACCTTGGCGCATTAACGGTGATCAACCCCACCGGTTTATCAATGGTGTAGGTCGAATCGGTGGCAGAAACCCGGCGCGCCACAGGCGCAGGCGCAGCCTCCCCCTCAGAGGTTTTCTTCTTGTCAGCAGAAGCCTGCGCGACCCCTTTTTTTTCCTCTGGTTTGGCAGCGGTGGCATCCTTCACTTCAGGAGTCGTCACAGTTGCAGCCCACGTCTTGATGATGCTGTCAATATTTTTCTGGATGTTTTCCCAGATGTCGAATTTATTGTCGCTGCTGGAAAGGGCACTGCCTGTGTTCGTTCCGGTTGCAGTTTTGTAATCCTGCTTGACGAAGGGCATGGCGACATGATACTGCTTGGTCTCACGGTATTTGATAACCAAGGTTGATCCTTCCACTTCTTGGAAGTAATCAAGCTGGCGGAGAATATTGTCAATCGCTTCGTAAAAGTTGTCATTCGCCCTGACATCAATGTCAACCAAAAGCTCTTGATCAACATCAGGGGCCCAGCTCAAACTCATATTTTTTGTTCTGACGATAGCTTTCATCGCCTCACGCAGCGGAATCGGCTGTGTGGTGGTGATGCTGGAACCAACCTTGAGCTGCAACCCTTCCAAACCGGATGCATTGGCACCTTTCTGAGAATCCGCATTTTTTTCCTCGCTGACCATATAGCCAGCCTGACGGAATCGGTCCGGCAGCAATGACGGCTCTACAATTGTGCGGTGCTGCGGTGGCGGTTCAGAAACAGCCGCCGTCTTTGGCGGCGCAGATTTTTCGCTCTTTTCCACGCATGAACAGAGCAGAAGCGGCAGAAGGGCCGCCGCAAGACAGCCCGGCAGCAAGCGTGTGTACGTTTTCATTGCGCGTTTATCCTGTTGTCCTGAATTGGTTTAATTGGAGCGATTTCTGCTCATGATATACGCCCGCAAGTCTTGGGGCACACTGAAGCCGGCATGAAAAATCGCTGTGTACGCCTTGTCCGCCTGCTCTTTCTGGCCCTGCTGATCAAGAATGCGGGCACGGGAAACCATGGAGTCCAAATTCTCGCCGTACAACTCACTGCACTTGTTCAGCAGCTTTAAGGCGGCCTCGTATTGCCGCTGCCGTTCGCTGAACACGGCGTAGCTGAACAGAGCCTCGCGGCTCGGCTTTCCGATGCTGATGCTCTGATCAAAGTATTGCTGCGCCTGGCTGGCCTCCTCCATGTTGGCATGGCCGATAGCCGCGTTCAAGGCCGCACTGCTGTTCTTTTTATCAGCAGCAAGAGCTTTTCTGGCGTAATACACCGCTTTGGCATTCTGATTGAGCTTGGCGAGATAAATCGAGGCAATTTTGTTTGCCAGCTTGCTTTTTTCCTGCTTCTCCACTTTATCCGGCCATACATCTAGACCCTTTTCATAAAGCTGGACAGCTGTCTCCAAGCCGCCTTCCTTCTCCGCCCTGATACCTAACGTCACCAACTTTTTAGCTTCCATAAGCTCCGTTGGCTGCGCCTGTTCCACCCCGCCGCCCTGCCCGATCACTATCGGACTTTTCTTTCCCCCGCCTGTTCCACCGTCCGGCTCAATGCTGAGTGAAGTTTCTGCCGCTGTTTTCTGCGGCCAGACAAATTCTTTGCTTTTCGGATAAATGACAATGGTGTTGAAGCGCTGTTCCTTGGCAAGATCCTTCAGATTGAGAATGACATCCAAGACAAAATCCCACGGCACCTCATGCAGTGCCAGCGTCAATGTGCCAGAGACACCTTCGGCAACAATAATATTGTTGCCACTGACTTCGCCGAGCAAACGGAAAACATTGTGCAAATCAACTTTATAAAAATCAACAGTGATTGGTGCGCCGCTGTTGCCGCCAAGAGGAGACGAGCTTCCGCCAACCGGAGTGGTTCCAACTGCCGTAACAGGACCACTCATGCTTCCGTTGGGATTTTTAATCGCCGGGGTCACCGTCGGCACGTCAATCGATGGAGATTCAGGAGCATTTTTTTTATCCCCTGCTTTTCCTGCTGGGATTGACATCAGCGCGGCATCTCCGGCAGGAGCAGCGGCAACTTCGTCTTTGAAAAAACTTTCAATCAAGAGAACAATGCTGCTGTCTTTCAGGCTTGAGGTATATGAAACGTATGGCTCAGGGAGATGAAATTCCAAGCGCAGCCGACTTAACCCAGCGTCCAACTTGTCAATGCCACCCAATTTTACTTTGAATGCAGCTAACGGTGCGCTTAAATCTGTTTTCCCCAGCTCTGCATTCGCAATATCAATCACTATTCCTTTTCGTTCGCCACCTGGCAGCTCATATGCCGTATGTTCTGGCGGCTTGGCACAGAAAATGGTGATTTCCAAATTTTTATTAACCCGCTGCGCGGTTAATTTGACAATGCTGTTTTTTTCTATGGGGATAGGCTTGCTCTCTGGCACTATCTGCTGCGCTGCTGGCTGTGGCGGTGCTGCTGCGGG
>DHWV01000053.1:16774-27093 GCA_002413355.1 Desulfobulbaceae bacterium UBA5173
CATCTGAAGCAGCAGCAGAGCCGCAGCCGCAACAGACAAACAGTGAGCGCGGCTGAATCCGAGGTGTTTTTGACGGGCTGGCAGAACACAATTCAGCATTTTTATTCTTCCCCCTCTGTTTTCAGACGCATAACCGTTTCCTTAGCAACAAACCTGCCAGACGCAGTACGATAGCTTTCCTCAATAACAACCTGTCCATCCGCTATTTTCCTAACTGTACCGTACTTGCCCACAGGCATCCCGACATCAAGAAAATAGCCTTTGCCCGCCACATCTTCAGCCATCGCCTTCCGTCCATTTACGCCCGGCAGAGAAATAATTGCCGCCAGCTGGAGTTGTCCCGGTTCCAAAGACAGCCCGCCTCGATCTTGCGGCGCATCAACAGGAAGATCTGGCGACATATTCCCCGAACTGGCGATGAATGACTGAAATGGATCATGCCGCCCCTCTAGCTGATAGATATATCCAGATGGTCTGCCTTCTGCTGCTGATGCACAACAAACGCTCAGAAACAGCACAGCATATTTTTCAAACATATCCAAGCCTCCTTTTTTATCAGATAACAATGAAAGGCTCATTGACGGCAATAAACATCTCTTTATTTCTTGTCTTCTTCTTTTTTCAGGGTCATAATAATGTCATTAGTGATTTCCCTGCCTGCTTTGGTTCGAAGAGTTTCTTTGATGAAAACTTGCCCGTCTTCAATCCGCACAATTTGCCCATGCTTGCCAATAGGCATGGTTTCTGATAACGTATATCCCTTTCCCGCCATATCCTCTGCCATGGCGATTTTTTTACCCTGAACGCCCATGACTGCCACTAGCCGGAGCTGGCCAGGCTCAAACAGACGCATTCCAGTCAAAGGCTCTTTGGTTTCCTCATCAACAATCTCATCACCCTTTGCTTTTTCTTTATCCTCTTTGGCAATGAATGGATAAAATGGATCAGGCCTGTCAGTTAACTGATATTCAAATTTTTTCCTTTTCTTTGCCTCGCCTGCATCATTTTTTTTGCCATCTGCCGCCGCCGTCGCGATGGCGCCATCAGAGGCAGGAAGGGCAGTAGCAACATTCGCTTCCTGAGCTGCGGAAAGCACGGGCCATAGTGTTCCTGCCGATACCGCCAGCAGAATAGAGGCTCCGGCGAGCGCATAATGTTTATTGAACAATTGCATCTGCTTTCTTTCTTATTTTGGCTTTGGCGGATTGTCGCCCGGAGGCGGTGCCGCTGCCTTACCTGTGAAACGATAGGTCAGCGCATTGCATGATGAGCTAAGAATCATGTCTCCGGCAACCTCCTGAGGACTGCCCATATTGATGTTATCAATTGTCACTAAGCGCGGCAACCCGCTGATCTCGCCAAGGAAATATCCTATATTGTGATATGGCCCTTTAATTGATATGCTAAAAGGAATTTCAGCATAAAAATCCTTTGGATTTTCAGTGCCGAGTTTAAAATTAGTAAGATCTAAGCCTGCTCTTTTTCCGATATCCGAAATATTTGTCAATAATGCTGGAATTTCCTGAGTATCTTTTGGAAGAATAGCAGAAATTTCCTCAAATTTCTGCTGCGCCTTGACGAGCTCTTCTTTATGGTGCTGAAGATTGGCGGCGGCGGCTTCTGCCTTGTTGACTTCAACAGCCAGCGCATCCCTCTTGGTTTCAAGTCCGGTAATTTCTTCCTGCTTTGGACTATAGAAAAGAAAAAAGAAAGCAGCAATTGGCACAGCAATCAACCCAGATCCTAAAGCAATCTTGACATTTTGTTTCCACGGAATGTACTTGTCGTTGACAAATTTATCCAGCTGCGCTGCAAATTTTTCTGAAGCCATGATCTCTCCTGTTCTCTCAGTTTTTCTGCGCCGCTGTTCCCGGCCCTTCAGGAGTCACTTCTTTTTTTTCTGGATCAGGAATGCTGACAGAGCTGGACAGGACAAAACTTTTTAAATTTCTTCCTGATTGAGGAAGCAACGCTGTATTGTCCAGAATCACATTGGTCATGTATTTTGATTTTGTTAGTTTGTTCATGAACTCCGCTACAGTTTGATCGTCCAGCGCAATACCATTCAGTTTCAAAGTAGGACCGCTTTGGTTGAATGAAGTCAGCCACAGTCGTTCATTCGGCACCAAATTGGCCACCTCATTCAAAGCATGCGCGGCAAGAGCGGAAGACTTATCCAAATTTTGAACGATTTCGCTTTGTTTGTCGATCTCCTTTTTCTTTTTTTCCAGTTCTTCTATCTCTTTTAGAGTCTGCGCCAGTTTTTGTTTTTTAGCCTCCAACGTAGTAATATAAGTATTCAACCCGTTGACTTTGCTGATCAGGCCAAATATAACCACTGCTAACACCGCCAGCAATGCGACGAAGACGACCCCGAAAATTTTTAGCTGCCGCCAAGCTTCAGCGCGCTGCTTGATTTTCTTGACGGGCAGAAGATTGATTCGCAACATGGCTCAGAACTCCGCTGGACGAATGGCCAGCCCAGCTGCTATCGACATTTCAGGAGCCGCCACTTTGAGGTATTCCATGTCGATTTTTTTATGAATTTTCATGCCGTCAAAGGGATTGAACGCGATTACCTCTAGCCCAGTTTCTTTGGCTAAATAGTCCCGCAGGCCACGAACTTTTGAACCGCCGCCGCTGAGAACAAGTGAAACCAGCGGCCTGCCCGGATTATTGTTGCCGTACAGGTCGATAGCCTTTTTAATCTCCAGCACCCAGCGCGTGCAGATGCGCGTGAAAATGCCGTGCAGCTCCTCCATGTTCTCTTCCTTGACCTGCTGACGGCCCAGCTTGATTTTCTCGGCTTCTTGGTACTCAATTTCCAAGGTGCTGGCGATCTCCTGGCTGATATTGTCGCTGCCTGTCGCCACATCACGAGCCAGCACTGAAGCACCGCCAGCTATGATATTGATGCTCATTTTGGATGCGCCAATATCGACTAAACAGACATTTTTGTCACTGCCCGCAATCGTATTCCAAATATTCTCCAACGCAAATCCATCGACATCGACCAGCACCGGCAGCAGCTTCAGCGATTGAAGCATGTCCAGATAGCTGTCAACAACCTCCTTTTTGGCCGCCACCAGCATGACTTCGCTACGCTCAGTATCGCTTTTCGCCACCTTGATCACTTGATGATCAAGATATACTTCGTTGATATCAAAAGGGATGTACTGTTCAGCCTCTTGATGGAGCCGCTCTTCAAGAGCTTCCTCACTCTCTATGTCGATGTTGATTTTTTTGACAATTACTGAATAACCGGAAATGGAAAGTCCAACCCGTTTACCGTTCATTTTAATATTCAGATTTTTGAACAGTTCGGCAATGGCCGCTGCGACATCCTCGGCATCTTGCAGCACCCCATCATCAACCGCGCCGGGCGAAATAGCTGCTGCACCAAGAGCTTTGAGTTCATAGCCATTCTTGCCTGCCCGCTCAATTTGGCAAATTTTCACCGCATGGGAGCCGATGTCGATGCCAATAATAGGGATTTCCTTTTTCGCCATGTTCAGGTCATCAAAATATTTTCTGTTTCAGACCGCTCCCGATGCAAACTGCATAAGAACATATATAGCGCAGAAGACGGAAAAAAAGCAAGGGAGGTTTCATTTTTTTAGATTGTTGTCTGAAAAAAACGCTCCTTACGCGTCTGGGTTCAGTTGATTGTCACGAGCTGACGCACCCTGATGCTGGTCTTTCGCGGAGCGGCGACTGAATAGGAATAATAGCTGCCCTGTAGCCCTCCGCCCTGATAGCTGCGGTACTCGCGAATCACTTTGCCCACATAATCAACCGTTTCTGGTATCCTCGGGATGCCACCGACTCGCATCACTGTTGTTGGTCCGGCATTGTAAGCCGCCAAACTGAGATTGATATCGCCATTGAAATTGTCCAGCAGTTCGCGCAAGTAACGGGTGCCGCCATAAATGTTCTGCCACGGGTCAAAAGGATCGCTGACGTTGAGATAGCGGGCGGTGCCAGGCATGAGCTGCATCAGTCCTTGCGCCCCTTTGGAAGAGACGGCGTAGCGGTTGAAGCCTGACTCGGTTTTGATCACCGCCTTGACCAGCAGCGGGTCCACTTGATGCAGCCGGGCCGCCTGCTGAATATGATAATCAAAACCGCTCCGTTCCTCTGTTCTGCCAAAACGAAGCTGACGGCGGTCAATTCGGTACACATTGGGTGCCGAAGTGATCATCAGGCGGGGCTGATTCGACGAAAAGACGCTGTAGCTCACTGGCTTGCAGCGCTTATCGCCAGAAACATTGGTGTAATGCACCACCCCGCGTTCGTCGGTGTATTTGCAAATGTCCGCCTGCGCCTGCTCTATGCGGGCAGTCAGGCATAGAACAACAACACAGCAGGATAAGACACAGATTCGCATGGCGGCAGTGCCTCCGTTAGTTCGCTTCTCGCTTATTTTTGCCGTTTTTCCCAGTCGGCCAAGAACTGCGCCACGCCAAGATCAGTCAGCGGATGACGGGTTAGCTGGGCGATGACTTTGTAAGGGATAGTGGCGATGTCCGCCCCAATCAGGGCAGACTGAATCACGTGCATCGGGCTGCGCACCGAGGCGACAATCACCTCGGACTTGAAACCGTAATTACGGAAAATGGTCATGATTTCGCTGATCAGGTTCATGCCGTCCTGAGCAGTGTCGTCCAGTCGCCCGACAAAAGGGCTGACGTAGGCGGCACCCGCTTTAGCCGCGAGCAAGGCCTGTGCAGGCGAAAAAATCAGCGTGACATTGGTGCGGATACCCTCAGCCGCCAGCCGCTTGACCGCCTTCAGCCCGTCTGCGGTCATCGGCACTTTGATCACAATATTTTTATGAATTTTAGCTAACTCGCGGCCCTCAGCAACCATGCCGTCGGCATCCAAACTGATTACCTCGGCACTGATCGGTCCGTCAACCAAGGCGCAGATTTCGGCAAGAATTTCGGTGAACGGACGCGGCTCCTTGGCAACCAATGAGGGATTGGTGGTTACGCCGTCCACCATGCCCAGCTCAAGCCCTTTCTTGATTTCCTCGGTATTGGCCGTATCAATGAAAAACTTCATCCTTTCGCTCCTTCCGTCTTGCCGATAAATTGATCGCAGCACGCATCGCTGCAAAAATAATAGGTTGTTCCGTTCTGACGCAGCCTCACAGCTTGTTGCCGGGGAATCAGCACGCCACAGAGTGGGTCTTCTTCCAGCACGTCCTGCGCGGCTGCCTTTTTTTTCTGCGCTTCCTGTTCCCGGAGCAGCTCCTCGTGAACATGCTCTCGGATGCGGCGACGCAGCAACCGCCATGCCGCATACAACAAGCCGCTAAGGACGAGCAAACGGGCAGGATTCACGCTGCTTCCCGGAATAAACAGTGTTGGCAGTTCATAAGACCATTATAGTCCTACGGCGGCAAAAGTCGAACCAATTTTTCTTTTCCGGCAGCGGCAGCCTAAGCAATTTGACGAAACAGTTCAATTTGATCGAATGCTCTTTCTCGCACGCCAGAATGGCAGAAAAGATTTGACAGCCGCCTGTATATCCTGTAGTAAATGTCAGTTGGAAAAAAGAACCACGCAGCCGCCTGTTCCGGCTGTTATTTTTTATCGAGGCATCAGGAGCTGTCCTATGATTTCCATCGACATCACAGTGCTCTTCCACATCATCAACATGCTTGTGCTGATGACCGTCCTCAACCGGATTCTCTACAAACCGATTCTGTCGGTTATAGACAGGCGGCAGGAGAAAAAGGATGCGCTGGCTGGCGAGGCCGAGCATTTTGCACGCCATGCCCATGAGCGGCAGATCGAGCTGGACCGGAAGATGCGCGAGGCCAGCAGTAAAGCGAAAAGCGCGTTGGAGCGGGCGCGAAACGAGGCCGAGGCGGACGGGGCTGAGAAAATGGCTGTCATCCGCCAAGAAGCGGAGCGAGAGAAAGAACAGCAGTTGGCCGAAATCCGCGACAGCATCGCTACCGTCCGACAGGAGCTGCTTGCTGATATTAACGGCGTTGCTCAGGACATGGCGATCAAGCTGCTGGGGAGGAAGCTGAAGGCATGAAAGCGCACGTGGGAAGAAAAATTCTGTCGCTGCTGGCGGCAGCGTGGCTCTGCGTCGGGGCGGCGGGAGCTGTTTTCGCGGAGAGCGGCGCAGATCACGTGCAGGAGCAGACGCATCAGGCTCAGGCTGCTGCCGGGCATGAGACAGCTCCTACCGACCACGGCAGCGGTGAAGCCGCGCACGGTGAAGGGCATGGTGCTGGTCACGCTGCGCCGATGATCACCGGCGAGAAGCTGAAAGACCTGCTTTGGCGGACGCTGAACTTCGCCGCGCTGGTCTTCATCCTTGTGAAATTTGGCGGCAAGCCGGTTGTTGATGCCTTGAGCAGCCGCCGCCGGACGATAGAGGAAGACCTGAGCAGCCTTCAGGCCAAACGCGACGAAGCCGAACGTGCCTACAAAGAGTTTGAGGTCAAGCTGGAGGGCATGGAGCTGGAAATGGAGCACATCGTCCAGCGGGCTGTGGCCTTGGCCAAAGAGGAGCGGCATCGCATTCTGGCTGAGGCTGAGGCTGAGGCCCGGAATATCCGGCGACAGGCTGAGGCCGCTGTGGAAGCCGCAGCGGCGGCGGCTCGGCATAGCCTTCAGGAGGAGGTGGCCGAGCAGGCGGCGGCAATGGCCGAGCAGCTGATCATCAAGAATCTGACCGCGAAGGATCAGGTCGCAATCATTGAACAGTATCTCGCAAGGGCGGTGCAATGAGACAGATCATCATAGCCAAACGCTATGCTAGGGCGATTTTCGCCTTAGGTAAAGAGCACGGCGCAGTCGATGCCTACGCGCAGACCCTCCGGGCCATCGCCGACCTGTTTATCAATCCTGAGCTGGGCGTGGCCGACGCGCTGACCAACCCGCTCTATCCCCTTGAAGTGCGGCAGAAGGTCATGGCAAAAATTGCCAAAGCGGCAGGGGCAGACTCTGTGCTGACTGCCTTCCTTGACCTGCTGGTGGAAAAAAAGCGAGTCGAGGTGCTGCCGGAAGTCGCTGATCAGATGCGGGAGATGCTGGAACGCGAGGAGAATATCAGCCACGGCTGGGTTACGTCCGCCGTTAAGCTGGACAAGGCACTGCTGGGCAAAGTCCGGGCCGCGCTGGAAAAAATTACAGGAAATAAGGTGCTTCTCGAAACCAAGATCGATCCCTCGATCATCGGCGGCATTGTGGCCAAAGTTGGGGATATGGTGCTGGACGGCAGCATCCGCACACAGCTTAACGGATTAAAGGAATCCATCAAGGGGAGATAGTCGGAAATGCAGATTAAAGCCTCGGAAATCAGCCGGATCATCAAGGATCAGATCGCGGGCTACAAGAGTGGCATAGACCTGAAGGAAACCGGCACTGTCATTTCGGTCGGCGACGGCATCGCCCGCGTGTATGGTGTAGAGAACTGCCAGGCGATGGAGCTGCTGGAGTTTCCCGGCGGCATCATGGGCTTGGCCCTCAACCTTGAGCAGGACAATGTCGGCGTGGCGGTCATGGGCGACTGCCGCAAGATCAAAGAGGGCGACATTGTCCGCCGCACCGGCAAAATTGCCGAGGTGCCGGTCGGGCCGGAGCTGGAAGGCCGGGTTGTGGATGGCATCGGCCAGCCCATTGACGGCAAAGGGCCGCTCAACGCCAATCTGACCCGCAAGATGGAAGTTGTCGCTCCCGGCGTTATTGCCCGGAAGAGCGTGCATGAGCCGTGCTACACTGGCTACAAGGCGGTTGATGCGATGACTCCGGTTGGACGCGGCCAGCGTGAGTTGGTCATCGGCGACCGCCAGATCGGCAAAACCGCACTTTGTGTGGACGCGATCATCGCCCAGAAAGGCGCAGGCGTGCATTGCGTTTATGTCGCCACAGGGCAGAAAAAATCCACGGTCGCGCTGGTGGTCGAGGCTCTGCGTAAACACGGGGCGATGGAATACACCACCGTGGTCGCGGCCTGCGCCTCGGATCCCGCGCCAATGCAGTATGTCTCGGCGATGACTGGCTGCGCGATGGCTGAATATTTCCGCGACAACGGCCAGCACTCGTTGATCGTTTATGATGACCTGTCCAAACAGGCCGTCGCCTATCGCGAGCTGTCCCTGCTTCTGCGTCGTCCGCCCGGCCGCGAGGCCTATCCCGGCGACATTTTTTTCAACCATTCCCGGCTGCTGGAGCGTGCTTCCAAGTTGAGCGACGCGCTTGGCGCAGGCTCGATGACCGCCTTGCCGATCATTGAAACCCAGGCTGGCGACGTGTCCGCGTTCATCCCGACCAACGTCATCTCAATTACCGACGGCCAAGTCTTCTTGGAACCGAGTCTGTTCTTCGCCGGTGTCCGTCCGGCCATCAACGTCGGCATTTCCGTTTCCCGCGTCGGCGGCGCGGCGCAGGTCAAGGCGATGAAGCAGGTCGCAGGCACGCTCCGGCTTGATCTTGCCCAGTACCGCGAGCTGGCCGCGTTTGCCGGTTTCGGCTCTGATCTTGACGCGGCCACGCAGGCTAAACTGACACGCGGCGCACGATTGGTAGAAATCCTCAAGCAGCCGCAGTATCAGCCTCTGCCGATGGAAAAGCAGGTAACGATTCTTTTTGCGGGCACCAAAGGCTATTTGGATGAATTCCCGGTCAACATGCTGGCTGACTATGAGCAGGAGCTGTACAGCTACATTGACCTGAATGAGCCGATGATTTTCGCCGAACTGCGCGAGAAGCAGGCCATTTCGCCGGAGCTGGAGCAGAAAATTCGGGCGACGCTGAAGACCTTCGGCAGCACCTTCAAGGCCGCCAAAGGGCTGAACTGAGCGCGGGGCACGAGCCATGCCAGGATTGAAGGAAGTCAAAAACAAGATTGACGGCGTGTCCAAAACCGCGCAGATCACCAAGGCGATGAACATGGTCGCCTCGGCCAAACTGCGCGGGGCGCAACTGCGGATGGAGGCCTTCCGGCCTTACGCGGCCAAGTTCGCCGGGGCAATGCGCAAGCTCTCCGGTGGCACTGGCGGTGGCCAGCCCCTGATGGCAGTCCGCGAGGAGGTGCGGCGCGTGGAGCTGATCGTCATCACCTCAGATCGGGGGCTATGCGGCAGCTTTAACGCCAATGTCCTTGCCAAGGCCCACAAGCTGATCGCTCAGCACGAGGCGGCAGGCCAGACAGTGACGCTGGTCACGGTCGGCAACAAGGCGGCGCGGGCCTTCAAGCGATCGGGTAAAATTCGCCGTTCGTTCACGGACATCATGGGCACCTTCCAGATGTTCAACGCCCGCGAGATTGCCGAAGACGCGCAGCAGCGGTTCCTTGACCGCGAAGTGGATCAGGTGGAACTGGTCTATTCCCGCTTTAAATCGCTTGCTTCCCAGATTCCGACCGAGGAGATTCTCCTGCCGATCAAACCGGCGGCGCAGGAAGCGACAGAGGCCAATCCGGTAGAGTATCTGTTCGAGCCGAGTCCGGCGGAAATCATGGCCCACCTGCTGCCAATGTATCTTGACGTACAGGTTTATCAGGCCATGCTGGAGGTTGGCGCGGGCGAGCAGGCGGCCCGGATGACAGCGATGGACAATGCGACCACGGCCTGCGGCGACATGATCAAGGAACTGCGGCAGCTCTACAACAAGGCCCGTCAGGCGGCGATTACCGGCGATCTGATGGACATCGTCGGCGGCGCGGAAGCCCTGAAGGGATAAGAGACAGACGAATTCAGAGATATTCTGGGAGAATATAGAAATGGGCATAGGAAGAATCATCCAAGTGATTGGGCCTGTTGTTGACGTTGAATTCAAGGCGGACGAGCTGCCCGCCATCATGAGTGCTCTGTTCGTGACCAATCCGGGCATTGATGACGGCAAGGAGAACTTGGTCATTGAGGTGGCGCAGCATCTGGGCGACAATGTAGTGCGCTGCATCGCCATGGATCAGACTGACGGCTTAGTACGGGGCATGGCCTGCCGCGACTCTGGTCAGCCGATCTCCATTCCTGTCGGCGCACCTGCGCTGGGCCGGATTATGAACGTGGTGGGCAGGCCGGTTGACGGCCTCGGTGTGATTGACAACAGTAAGACCATGCCTATCCACCGCGCCGCGCCGGAGTTCACCGAGCAGGACACCGAGGTCAACGTGCTGGAAACCGGCATCAAGGTGCTCGATCTACTGGTGCCCTTTCCGCGCGGCGGCAAGATGGGCCTCTTCGGCGGCGCAGGCTGCGGCAAGACGGTCATCATGATGGAGATGGTCAACAATATCGCCATGCAGCACGGCGGCATCTCGGTCTTCTGCGGCGTGGGCGAGCGCACCCGCGA
>DHWV01000021.1:0-2608 GCA_002413355.1 Desulfobulbaceae bacterium UBA5173
TTTATGCAACTGCGTAACTCCTAAAGATAACAGAAGACAGCAAAAAATATTGTTTGATCGGCACGCTTGATATCGCAAGTGGCAATATTGAGCCGCCGCGTTACGGCATGTTTGGAATGCTGTCCTCAATCAGCAAAGATTTTACCGTGATTGTTCCTGATCAGTCGAACATTCACGCGGCGTTGGTCGCAAAAGCGAGAGGCTTAACGGCATACAAAGCAAACAATCTTGATGAAGTATGGAAAATTATTCTCGGTGAGGTACAGCCAAGAACAGTAAATTACAACGCTGTTAAGTCGCAGATCAAGCGGAAAGAAGTAGCCAGCTATGTCCCTGACCTGCAAGCGATTAACGGTGCTGCCCGGGCAAAAGAAGCCATGAGCATTGCTGTAGCCGGAGGGCATAATATCCTGCTGGTCGGCCCGCCTGGTCAGGGAAAAAGCATGTTGTCTTCGGCGGCCACCAAAATGCTGCCTGACCTCACCAGCGGCGAGGTCTTTGAAATCAACAAAATATACAGCGCAAAAGGACTGCTCCAAGAAAATGAGGTTATCACCTCCCGGCCATATATTGAAGTCAGTCATGCCACAACGGAAGCCGCCCTTTTTGGCGGCGGTGCTCATCTGCTGCCTGGAGAAATATCTCTGGCGCATAGAGGTGTGCTGCTGTTTGATGAAATCAACCTTTTCAAAAAGGACATCATCGAAAATCTGAGAACGCCGTTGGAACAGCGGAAATCCATCATCCAGCGGGTTGCAGGCAGAGTCGAATATCCTTGCAGCTTTGTCATGATTGCGACCATGAACCCGTGCAAATGCGGCTGGTTCAATCATTTTCAATGCCCTAAGTGTGGAATTATCGTCATCAGCAAGAATCAATGTGAGAAGTGCTGGAGCGAGCTTGTTCATAAATGCACATGCAGCAAAACGGCATTGAAATCATACAAAGATAAGCTCAGCAATCCACTGAAAGACCGGATAGATTTGAAGGTGCTGCTGTCATCGCACGACAGCGGCTCTCGGCAGAAATTTGATTTCTCAACCAGCACGATACAGAAGCGGATTGCGGCGGCAAGGGAAATTCAAGCCGAACGATACAAGAATGCAAACAACATCTATTGTAACGCGGATATAAAAGACGACCATCAATATCAGCAGTACGACAGCTTGGATACAGACGTGAAAGTTTACCTGAACACGATTAGCAGGAAATTGGACATCACCCCTCGGCAGAAGATGCGCCTTCAGCTCATTTCCAGAACTGTCGCCGATTTCCTTCAATCCAAAAAGGTTAGGAAAGAAGATGTGCATAAGGCTATTTTTTTGATGGGCTTGGACAATGAATATTGCAGGCAGCTATAGCAAACTGGGTTCACTTGATTTGATATGGCACTATAGCCAGCAGGAGGTGCCTAATGCTCCTTAAAGTCCGCAACATGACCCACTACTTCGGCGGGCTGCGGGCAGTGAACGGCTTCAGCCTCAGCTTGGACGCAGGCCAGATTCACGGCCTCATCGGCCCGAACGGCGCAGGCAAGACCACGGTCTTCAACCTGATCACCGGGGTGTATATGCCGACCGAAGGCGAGTTACTGCTCGAAGGCCGCAGTATTCGCGGCATGGAGACGCACCGCATCGCCGCGCTGGGCATTAGCCGCACCTTCCAGAACCTGCGCCTCTGGCGACACCTAAACGTGCTCGACCATATCCGCATGGCCCACTATGCCCAGATACGCTACGGCATCTTCGATGCGTTGTTCGGCACACCCGCTTGTCGCCGTCAGGAAGAGGAGATCACCGAGCAGTCGCACCGCTTGTTGGAGACCTTTGATATTAGCCGCTTTGCTGACCAGCTCGTCGGCAGCCTGCCCTACGGGGCGCAGCGGCGCGTGGAGATGGCACGGGCAATGGCTGCGCATCCGAAAGTCCTCTTCCTCGACGAGCCGACCGCAGGCATGACCCCAGATGAGCTGGTGCGGATGATTGAGATCATCCGGCAAGTACACCGCGAGTTCGGCGTGGCTATCCTCTTGATTGAGCACCGAATGAAGTTTGTTATGGAGCTGTGCGACAGCGTGCAGGTGCTGGTCTTCGGCGAGGTGATCGCTCAAGGTGCTCCATCCGCAATTCAGAATAACCCGCAGGTGATTGAGGCCTATCTGGGCCGGGAGGACATTCACTGATGCAGCTGCTTGTGGAGAATCTTTCGGTTTCCTACGGCAACATCCGCGCCCTGCACGGCCTCAGCTTCACTGTGGCGCAAGGCGAGATTGTGACCATCATCGGCGCGAATGGCGCGGGCAAGAGCACTACGCTGCGGGCCATCTCGCGGATGATTCCGCCAGAGCCGGGTGCACGACTGGAGTTTATGGGTGAGAACCTGCTACGCTACAAGACCGACAAGGTGGTGTCGCGTCTGGGCATCTCGCATGTGCCGGAAGGCCGGATGATCTTCGGCAGCTTAACCGTGGCGGAGAACCTCGCACTGGCTGCCTTTGCCCGTAAGGACACGGCCGCAGTAGCGCATGACACGAAGTGGGTGTTTGACCTTTTCCCTCGTCTGGAGGAACGCAGGCACCAACTTGCCGGCACCATGAGCGGCGGCGAGC
>DHWV01000021.1:2866-17804 GCA_002413355.1 Desulfobulbaceae bacterium UBA5173
AGCAGCAGATGCTGGCGGTGGGCCGCGCCTACATCAGTGGCAGGAAGATCATGCTCTTAGACGAGCCGTCCATGGGCCTCGCGCCTCTGCTCATGCTGGATATGTTCGCCGCCTTGAAGGAGATCAACCGCACTGGCACCACTATCCTGCTGGTGGAGCAGAACGCCCGCCTTGCCCTCAAATTCGCCATGCGCGGCTACGTCTTAGAGAACGGCAGACTGGTACTGGAAGGCCGGGCCGCTGATCTGCTCAACGACCCGGCTGTAAAGCGGGCGTATCTGGGGGCGTGAGGGCAAAAAACAATCAGCAGCCATCGAACAAGAGCAGACTTTCCGCGTCAAAAAGCGGAACGTTTGCACCGCGCAGCTCTCCCTTGGGCAACGCGAGGCCTGTCTGCCCAGTCGTTTGTCACGCGCACCTGTTCATAGCCCAGCCGCCGGAGCACCTGCTCAGTCTCTTCGCTCAAATCTGCGCCGATTTCCAAAAACAGCCAGCCGCCAGGTCGCAGACGGCCCGCAGCCTCGGCGCAGATACTCGTGATTGCCTCCATGCCCGAAACACCGCCGGAAAGGGCCAGATGCGGCTCCCAGTCGCGCACTTCTGGCTGCAAGGTGGGCAGGTCGCCAGCCTTAATGTAGGGCGGGTTACTGACGATGAGGTCGAAGAGCGGGGAAGGCGGGAAGGCGGTGAGCAGGTCGACGCAGAGTAGCTGCACCCGCTCCGAAAGGCCGTGCCGTAGGAGGTTGCTGCGGGCCACAGCCAGTGCCTTTTCAGAGCAATCGGCCGCTGTCACCTCCGCGTCCGGCAGCTCCTTGGCCAGCACTGCGGCGATCACTCCGCTGCCGGTGCAGAGATCAAGGACATGGCGCGGGCGGCATTGCTCTTGGGTCAGCGTGGAGAAAGCCTGCTCAAGTAGGAACTCTGTTTCCGGGCGGGGGATGAGGACAGCAGGGCTGACGAGAAAGTCCATGGACCAGAACTCGCAGCTACCGATGATGTGCTGAAGCGGCTCGCGCAAGCATCGGCGATGAAGGAGAAGGTGAAACGTGGCCTCTTCTTCAGGCGAAAGGAAGTCTTTCAGGCGTAGGAACAGACCGCTGCGGGAGAGGTCAAGGCAGTGTCGCAGGAGCAGCTCCGCCTCCACGTCGGCATCCTCCACGCCAGCGCGGGCAAGAACAGCGGCGGCATCCCTGAGCAGTTGATAAATCTGCATGGTCTCCGTTCTGTTGAAGAACGCAGACTGAGAGCTTATGCTGTGCCGAAGCCCTCAGTCACAGCGGCAAAGGTCTTTTCAAAGCTGAGGCTGTTTTTGTTGGATTGCCCGATGAACGTCACGGCACTCCGCCCGTCTTCCTCACGAATGTATGCCC
Organism: Desulfobulbaceae bacterium UBA5173; assembly: GCA_002413355.1. Taxonomy (GTDB): domain Bacteria; phylum Desulfobacterota; class Desulfobulbia; order Desulfobulbales; family Desulfobulbaceae; genus Electronema. The sequence goes on from DHWV01000021.1 coordinate 4,237, forward strand.
ACATTTTGCGGTGTGACATGAAAAAGGCCGCATATAGGCCCAGCAGCATCAGAGCGCAGCCACCATAGACCCACAACACACCGGGATCTTTGGATACTTGCAGGCCGGTGGCATAGTGTGGGCCAATCTTCAGTTCGTATTTGACACCGGGCCGCTCAACAATCACCGGTCTGCCATAGCTCAAATCAAACATGGACGGCGGCCCCTGCGAATCCATCAGCCAGATTTTCATCTCCGTGGTCATGCCTTCGCCGCTGCTTGAAGGCACGCTCTGTACATCCTGAATGCGTAACATTCCTTGGCCACCGCCCTCCTCCTGCCAGCTATGCGTCGCATCCCATTGCTTCGGATCGACCGGAAAGACCATTGTTTTGCCGGTCTTCAGGTTGGTCAGATGAATGATCGGGCTGTGTATGTCGTTGTAGCTGGACTGATAGAAGGTGACCCCCTTATGCTTCAAGGGCTTGTTGACCTCAATCTTGGTGGTCAGCACTTCTTTGCCGTTTTCAAGAACAGTCAGGCTGGAGACATAGTCTTTTGGCATTCCGTTGTCATAAAAATCAATGTCAAAGAAGTTGCAACGCACAGTGAAGCCGAGCGGAATCTCGCGTTCGTCATCATAGGCGAAAACACGGTCTGTGCTCCGCGTTTCGGGCAGGGAAACGCCGCCTTTGAAGGCGAAATTCTGGTTTTTGAGCAGCTTTTTCGCCACAGTCGGCGAGCCGATGACCGCACCCAGTAGGATGATCAGAATGGAGATGTGGACGGCATACACGCCGTAGCGTGTCCAGCCGCCTTTCTGAGCGAAAAGAAGGATGCCGTTGTCTTTGACGCGGGCATTAGTTTTCCAAGCTTTGCTGAGTATCAACGCAGCTATTTTAAAACCCCTGCTGGCCAGCCAATCAGAGAGCCGACCTCTGCGGGCAAGATGCGCCACCACCTGCTCTGCCGCTATGGACACCGGAGCGGAAACCTGCACGCTTCGCTGCATCTTCATCTTGAGCAACTGGCTGGGATCAGTCTCCAAGTTGTCCTTGCGCACAAGGCGGATCACGCCCGGCAGCCGGTCGATACTGCACACTGTCAAGTTCAAGCTGAATGCACCCAGCAGAGCGAGAAACCAAGCCGAGTTGTACATGTCGTTCAGATTAAGGGCTTGGATCACCGACGCTGCTCTTGGCCATTTTTCGGTATAATGCGCGGCAGGCTGATTCTGCTGAATAATCGTGCCAATGATGGAGGTAGAGGCGAGTAGGCCGATGAGGAGCAGGGCGAGCTGCACCGAGGCCAGAAAAGTCCAGACCGGATTTTTTGCTTTGGCAGCCATGTGTTCGCAGCAAACTGAAAGAGAAGAAGAGATGGAAAACAGCACAGAAAAAGCCAAGCGGACGCTCGACTCATTCAAGCATGAGCCGGGAAAGCTGTCAATCTTTTTTCCCGGCCTGATGGAAGTGCGGAAAGGCGGACCCGGATGGTCAGAAAAGGCCGTCCATCGGTGAATCGTCCGGCGGATCATTGTCCGGCTCGTCGGCCGGGAAAATGTCCGGCGTGAACAGATCTTGGCCAGAACGACTGTTTTTGGCGTGCTTCAAGTCCGGCAGGACATGCTCTCTGAGTTTCTCAATCTCACGGGACAGGCCAGCTTCCTCGCGGCAGACTGGGCATTCTTTGACGTGAGCGTCAACAAACTGCATCATGCGGCCAGGGGCCATGGTCTCCTGTCTGACATGGCTGTGCCATTCTTTAACCAGACGGAGTAGCTGCTTACATTGCATAGGAAATAAAGATGAAAGCTGTTTTCAGCGGATTGGCCGGTGAAGGTCAGTGGCGGACATGACTGCGGGTTTCAACGTGGCAAATGACGAGTCTTCATTATAAAAAAAGTTGTCTTTCAGGTCAACTGTTATTATAACCAAGACAGCCCCGCTGTGTTCTCCTTTGCCTTTTTATATTGCTATAAACATATGATGCGCATCCAGCCTGTCATTCTTGCCGGCGGCACCGGCACCCGGCTCTGGCCCCTGTCCCGTGAGCTGTATCCTAAGCAGCTCCTCTGTCTGACTGGCGGGCAATCGCTGCTCCAGACCACCTTGATCAGGGTCAGCCTACTGCCCAATATCCTGCCGCCACTGATCGTGGTTGGGGAAGAGCATCGTTTTCTCACCAGAAGCCAAGTGGAGGAGCTGAATTGTTTCCCCGACTATTGCCTGCTGCTGGAGCCGCTGGGCAAAGACACCGCTCCGGCGGTCTGCGGCGCGGCACTGTATGCCCGCCAGCGGGCCAAGGAAGATATCCTTCTGCTCATTCTGCCTGCCGACCATCTCATTGCCAAGCCAGACGAATTTGTTCGCGCTGTGGAACGAGCGCAGGAGCAGGCTGCGCAGGGCAGATTGGCCACCTTCGGTATTGTTCCTGACCGGCCAGAGACAGGCTACGGCTACATCCGCCGGGGTGAGCATGACACGGTGCAGTCTTTTGTGGAAAAGCCTGACCTTGAAACGGCCAAACAGTATCTGGCCGACGGCAAGTATCTCTGGAACAGCGGCATGTTCGCTTTCCCGGCTGATGTCCTGCTGGCCGAGCTGCGGACGCACGCCCCGGATATCCTTCGCTGCATGGAGACCGCTGTGGAAAAAGGTCGCAGCGACAGTGTCTTTTTCCGTTTTGACGAGGCGGCCATGCAGCAGTCGCCTGCCAAATCCATTGACTACGCTTTGATGGAGAAAACCGCTAATGCTGTAGTGACTGAAGCGGATTTCGGCTGGAGCGACATCGGCTCATGGAGTGCGCTGCACGAGGTGGCGGAGAAGGATGCGCAGGGCAATGCGGTCAGCGGCGATGTGTTGTTGGAAGATGTGCACAACTGCCTGATTCGCTCTGAGCATACCTTAGTGGCGGCAGTCGGTCTGCGTGACACCTTAGTCGTGGAAACAGCGGATGCAGTACTGATCGCGCCGATGAACCGTGCGCAGGACATTAAGAAGATCGTCAGCACGCTGAAACAGGCCGGTCGGCAGGAGTTTCGCACCCATCGTACCGTGTATCGGCCTTGGGGTAGCTATACCACCTTGGAAATGCAGGAACGCTTTCAAATTAAACGGATAACTGTCACGCCCGGGGCAAAACTTTCCTTACAGATGCACCATCACCGCTACGAGCATTGGATCGTGGTGCGTGGCACAGCCAAGGTGGAACGGGGCGGCGAGCAATTCCTGCTCCGGGAAAACGAATCAACCTACATCCCGCTCGGTACGGCCCATCGTTTGGAGAATCCCGGAGTGATCCCTGTGGAGCTGATTGAAGTGCAGATGGGCAGCTATCTTGGGGAGGACGACATTGTCCGCTTGGATGATCAGTACGGCAGGATGCCTTCTTGATCTGCTGCAACCAACTTTTGCTCCGCACAACCAAAGACTCGCTTCGCCTGCAATGGAATTCCTGCAAAATTTGATCAATGCCCTCCAGTGGGGCAGCTTTTACGCCGTGATCTCCATCGGCTACTCCATGGTCTATGGGGTGCTGATGCTCTTCAATTTCGCTCACGGCGACATCTTCATGACCGGTACCTATATCGGCTTCGGCGTGGCTGCCGTGCTGCTCGCCCTGTTAGGGCCAGTACTGCCGGGCTGGACCATCTTTCTCCTCACCGTGGCGATCACCATGTTTCTCTCGGCTTGGCTGGGCGTGCTGGTCGAAGCGGTCGGCTACCGCCCCCTGCGCCATGCGCCCCGCGCCTCCGCCGCCATCACCGGCCTGATGATCGGCATCATCCTTGAAACCAGCAACCTGATCCTTCTCGGCACAAGACGACTGAGCTTCCCGGTGCTGATCGAGCAAAAGAACTGGCAATTCGGCGGCCTGCATCTCACCAACGTCAAAGTGCTGATCATTGCTGCTTCGCTGCTGATGATGCTCGGTCTGCACACCTTTATCCAGAAAAACAAATGGGGCATGGCGATGCGAGCAATGTCCACTGAATTCCACGCGGTGCCACTGATGGGCATTTCGGTCAATGTGCTTGCCCCGCTGACCTTTGCCATTGGTGCGGGACTGGCTTCAGCAGCGGGCATCCTCTACGGTCAGGCCTATCCGGTACTAGATCCGCACATGGGAGTGCTGCTCGGCTGGAAGGCGTTCGTGGCCGCCATTCTCGGCGGCAGAGGCTCTATCATGGGTGCAGCCTTGGCAGGCTATCTACTCGGCGCGATTGAAATCTTCACCGCAATGGTTTTCCCCTCCACCTTCAGAGACTTGATCGCCTATTCGATCATTCTCGTGATACTCACCTTTCGGCCGCGCGGATTTTTCGGCATGGCTCACAGTACGCAGCTCAGACTGTGAACAGGCGCAGTGGTGTTCGATCGGCAGGAGATCAGGGCAGAAGGCCTACTATATGAATCCCTTGACACCGCTGCGGAACTCCGGCTACGATTGCTTGAGCAGTTCCTATCCAGCCCGTCTCTTCAGGAGGAAGCGCATGAAGTTATTCCAGCGTCTCGCCGCAGTTCTTCTCTGCCTTATTTCTGCTGTCATCTCTGGCTGCGACCAAAACCAGCCGCCGCAGCAGCAAAGCTCCAAACCAGCCGCCTCAGCTCCTGTTTCGCTCGCCATCGTCGCCGGCTCGGAGAACAGTGCCTTGGAACCGCTGCTCCAGCAGTTTGCCAGAGAGCAGAAGATCGGCGTGTCGGTCAAGTACATGGGATCGGTGGATATCAGCTTGGAATTGGCAAAAGGCAAAGCCTCGCAGTTTGACGCGGTCTGGCCCGCTTCCAGTCTCTGGCTTTCGCTCGGTGATAAGCAGGGCGTGATCAAGAATGCCAAGTCGGTCATGCGCAGCCCGGTGGTTTTCGCGCTCAAGAAGTCCATCGCTCAGAAGCTCGGTTGGGATAAAAAGGATGTCACGGTGATGGAGATTCTGGATGCGGTGGAGAAGGAGCATCTCCGCTTCGCCATGACCTCTGCCACGCAGTCTAACTCCGGCACCTCGGCCTTTCTCGCCTTCCTCACCGCCTTTGCGGGCGGGCCGGAGGTACTGACTGCCGAACATCTCAGCAACCCGCAGACGGCAGAGAAGATCAAACGCTTTCTGCGCAGCGTCAACCGCTCGTCGGGCAGCTCTGGTTGGCTGAAGGACATGCTGCTCAAAGATTACCTTTACTTTGACGGCATGGTTAACTACGAGGCGATGGTGATTGAGTTCAACCGTAGCCTGCCGCCGGGTCAGGAGCCGCTCTTCGCTATTTATCCAGTGGACGGAACGTCGATTGCCGACAGTCCGTTCGGCTTCATCGCCAAGGGTGATGCGGCTAAAGAGGCAGCCTTCGCCAAGCTGCAAGACTATCTGCTCAGTCCGGCGGCGCAGGACAGCATTCAGGCCCAAGGCCGCCGCACCGGTCTGGTGGGCATGGAGGCTGCTGATCCGGCCAAGAGCGCGGCCTTCAACCCGGACTGGGGCATCAATCTCAGCCGCATCCTTACGCCGATCCGTATTCCCGCCGCGCCAGTGGTTTCGGAAGCTCTCAACCTCTATCAGACCGCCTTCCGCAAGCCCTCGCTCACTGCGTATGTGCTGGATTATTCCGGCAGTATGGCAGGCAATGGCGTTGATCAACTCCGCAAGGCGATGCGGACACTGCTTGATCAGCGCATTGCCAAAGAATACCTGCTCCAAGCCTCGCCAGAGGACATGACTATCGTGGTGCCATTCAACAGCATGGTGATGAATTCTTTTCAAGCGCAGGGCAACGATCCGCAGGTGCTGGGTGATCTGCTCGCCAAAGTGGAAGCCTTGGAGCCGGGCGGCGGCACCAACATGTATGTGGCAACGGCGGAAGCGATGAAGATGATAAAGTCACAGGCGGAATCCGGCAAGTATCACGCCTCGGTGATTGTGATGAGCGACGGCATGAGCGAGAGCGGCCTGCCGCAGTTCAACGCTATGCTGCAAGGCACCGGTTTAGGCAAGGATGTGCCGGTCTTCACCATCCTCTTCGGCGATGCAAAGCCGGAGCAGATGAAGGCACTTGCCGAAGCCATGTCAGGCCGGATGTTTGATGGCCGGGTGGATGTGGTGCAGGCGTTCCGAGAGGCCAAGGGCTACAACTGAAAGCGGTCGCGCATAGATGTCTGCCGGACTTATACACGTAAGTCTCTCCGACATATATGCGTAGGTCCGACGGACTTATATACGTTAGTCTGTCAGACCTACGCACGTTGCTCTTTCGGAATGTTTAGAAACTGCTCGCTGACTGAATCCAGAACGCCATGATCAAAGAACTCGTCTCAGGCATCGGTGCCGCCTTTCTCTTTCTCCTGCTGCTGTTTCAGGGCGCGTTCTGGTGGCTGAGTCTGCTGTTGGGAGCTGCTGCCTATGTAGGCATCCGCTTGCTTTTCCCGCCGGAACACCGCAAGGTGTTGGCCACGCTACCAGACGGGGTTTCGCAGGAGGCGTTCAATGAATATTTCGCCCAATGCAAGCTGGCTCTGTCCTTGGTGCGCGAGGACGCAGAGGCGGTCACAAATCTGTCCTTCAAGAAAACGGTGCTGCATCTCTGCGGCTTGGGCGACGAGCTGCTGGTCAATTTTACGAAAGACCCGCAGGACATGCAGATGGCGCAGGCCTTGCCTGACCGACTCCAGCGGCTCCACGAGATACTTGTTGGTTACATCGACCTTGCTTACCAGAAAACGCAGTCGCCCCAGAGCGTGCGGGCACTGGAGGCCACGGAAAAGGCTGTGACTAAGGCCGTGGAGAAATTCGAGCAGCTCCATCACCGCCTGTTGGAAAACGATGCCATTGATCTCAGCACGAGTGCGAAGACCTTTGACAATTTGCTTGATTTTGACTGAACCCGGAAGGAGAACACTATGCAGAAATTTTTAGGCTTGATCATCCTGCTGGCTGTGGCGGCAGCAGCGGCCTTTTTTATGTTTGGTAAGGAAAAGGTCGCCTCCCTCAGCGGATCCACGCCCAAGGGCGAGCTGATCACTGTGACGGGCCGGGCCGGTTCGGAAAAGATTAACTTTCTCCAATCGAACAAGGTGCAGCAGCTTCTTGCCGGACAAGGGCTGAAGATTGCGGTGAAAAAATCTGGCAGCGTGGAGATGGTACAGGAGGCGGCCAGCGACGATGACTTTCTCTGGCCAGCCAGCCAGATCAATGTGGAATCCTACAAACTCAACGGCGAAAAAGTTGGGACTATTCAGCAGTCAGCAGATATTTTCAACTCGCCGATCGTGTTGTACTCATGGGACATCGTCACCGACGCTCTGATCAAGGCCGGGATTGTCCAGCACAAGGAAGGAGTCAATTACATTGTTGACTTGCCCAAGCTGCTGACTTTGATCAAGGACAAAAAGCAGTGGAAGGAGATCGGCTTGACCCAGCTCTATGGCAGCATGATCATTCGTACCACCGATCCGGCAAAGAGCAATTCCGGCAACATGTTCGCCGCGTTGGCTGCCAACACCATTAACAACGGCGACGTGGTGACAGTGGATACCGTTGGCGGCGTGCTGCCTCAAGTCAAAGATCTGTACGCCCGGCTCGGCTATATGGAAGCCTCCTCGTCCGATCTTTTTGATAAATTCTTGCAGCAGGGCGTGGGTGCGTATCCGATGATTGTCGGCTACGAGAACCAGTTAGTGGAGTATTCGCTACAACACAAAGAATATTTGCCGTTGCTCAAGTCCAAGGTGCGCATTCTCTATCCGGCACCGACTGTTTGGGCCAGCCATCCGTTCATCGCCCTGAACGACAAGGGAAAGAAACTGCTGGCGGCCCTTAAAACGCCGGAAATCCAGAAGCTGGCTTGGGAGGAGCACGGCTTCCGCAGTGGCCTGATGGGGGTTGAGAACGACCTGTCAGTGCTGGAAGTGGTCGGCCTGCCCAAGAGCATTGATGCGGTCATGCCCATGCCCAGTGCGGCAGTTATGGATAAAATTACCAAACAACTCAGCAGCTTTTAACCCGTATCCCGCTGACGGGAGGGAATGACGATGACAGATACTTTGCCGATGCTGGCTTTGACAGAACAGAAGAATAGTCTGCTGTGCACGAAATTAGCAGAGAAGTCTCCGGCCAAGCTGAAGGCGGCGCAGGAATTAGTCGCAAAGCTGGACTTCAGCAAGACCCAAGCCGTGCTGGCCTTTGGCGTGAGCAGCCAAAAAGGACTGGTTGATTTCACCGATTCCGTGCTGACCAACATTCGTTCTGGTGATGCTGGACCTGCTGGCCAGCTCATGTCTGACCTCAAGGGCAAGATCCTTGATCTTGACGTGCGCGGCCTGCCGCAGAGCGCAGGCGGGGCGTTGAGCAGGTTTGTCGGCGCACTGCCCATCGTGGGCGGTTGGCTCTCTGCGCAGGTGGATGCGGCCCGCGCCTTCATCCGCCGCTACGAAACCCTGAAGGTGCAGATTGATGCCATCATCAAGCGGCTGGAGGGCGAGAAGACCAACCAGATCACCCATCTCAACCGCTTGGACACACTGTTCGAGCGCAACAACGAATACTTTGATCAGCTTGAAGTGATCATTGCCGCAGGCGAGCTGAAAATGGCGGAGATGGAAGCGGAGTTCGAGCGGCAGCGGCAGAATCTCGCCGCGCAGAACGGCGTGGATGCCAAGGAACTGCAAGACCTGAAAGATTTCGGCGACTGCATTCAGTCGCTTGATCGCCGCCTTTACAACCTCAAGCTGGCCCGCGCTTCAGCCACCACCTCCGGCCCGATCATTCGTGTGGCCCAGCAGGGTTCCAAAGCGATCGTCGAAATGATTCAGGATTCAATCCTAATGATGGTGCCGGAGTGGAAGAAACAGCTTGTTATTGCCATTTCCCTCTTTGACCAAAAGCGGGCAATGGCGATGGTCAATGAAACGCGGGAGATGACCAACAACCTGATGCTTTCCACTGCCGAAATGCTCGGTGAGACGCAGGCGGCGGTCAAAAAGGCGCAGGGCGAGGGCTTTGTCAAAGTGGAAACCTTGCAACAGATGACCGACAAGCTGATTCAAACCATTGACCAAGGCATCAAGATGGATGTCGAAAACCGCCAGAAGCGGGCCGAAGGTCTGCAAAAGCTGGCCGAGGCTGAGGAGAAGCTGAAGGCAGCCCTCAAATCAGCCAGCGAGGCGGTGCTGACGGCGTAAGCTGACCGTTTCTTGATAAAACCGTTCAACATGACAGAACAAATTGTCATCCTCCTCCTCGCAGCCAACCCGGACGGCACAGCCTGTCTGCGTGTTGACCGGGAGATCAAAAAGATAGAGCAAGGTTTGCGTCTTGCCGAGCAGCGCGGCTGCTTCGTCTTCAAGACCTGTCAGGCCGTGACTGTGCCTGATCTGCGCCGGGCCATGCAGCAGCACAGGCCGCAGATCGTCCATTTCAGCGGACACGGCGAAGGTGCGGCAGGATTGTGTTTTGAGAGCGAGCAGGGCAAAATCCAGTTCGTCCAAGACGAAGCTCTGGCAGTCTTTTTCAGCCTGTTTGCCGCTGAGGTACGCTGTGTTGTCCTTAATGCCTGCTATTCCGAGGTGCAGGCTGAAGCCATAGCCAGGCATGTTGATTATGTGATCGGCATGAGCTATTCCATCACTGATCAGGCGGCAATTGCATTTTCCGTTGCCTTTTATGAAAGTCTTGGCAACAGAGAATCTATTGAATCCGCTTACAAATTCGCCTGCGCTGAAATTGCCCTGCTCGGCCTGAAAGAAGAGCATATTCCCAAGCTGATCCGCCGCCATGCGGCTGAGGAGCGGAACACCGTGCAACGCATTGTCAAAAGCGAGATTGAACATATCCAGCGGCTCGTTGCGGAAGACAAGCTCGAAAAAGCTCTGACCGAATTCCTGATTTTCGCCGCGTCAGCCGATGCTGAGACAAAGCAGGAGGTGATCGCGCATCAGGCGGCACTGGCCAAGGCAGGAAAAGAGCGGCGGAAAGGCTTGATGGATACTGATAAGGAAGAGCAGGTGCGGAATAAGGTTCGTTATGCGTTGCTTGAGCTGCTGAACGAACAGGCGGAGCGGCGGTTTGAAAACTAAGCTGACAGTTTTCCTTTATGCCTGCGGCAAATGACATAAAAGAACGGCATTTTGAAGTGCAGATGCTGTTTGCCGAGGACAATATTGATCAAGCTGTGAAACGGCTCATGGATTTTGTCCGCGATTTTGCGCAGGACAGCAGTGAGCATGTGAACGAGACGATTGTCATCAGCAGCAGTTTTAGCCGATTAGAGAAGGCGGAACGACGTGGGACGCTCAGTTATGACGAGGCGGAGCAGAAACGAAACAAGCTGCTGTATCAGGCTCTTGACCTCATGGAAGAGGTCATCGCATGAACAAGGAACAGGCAATGCAGCAGGCTATTGAACAGGCTGCCGCAGACCTTCGTGCCGCTATTGCCAACAATCCCGGAGAGCACGGCACTGGTCTTGTGCAGTTTGCCAACACATACGCCTTGAAGAGCAGTCAGCGGCATTCTGCGGTTCTTCTCAAACTAAACTGGACCAAAGCAGCGGACGAGGAACAGCAGCATCGTGTTCTCCAAGACATGTTGGCCTTGCTTGAGGAGATTGTTTCCGACGCTGCCAGCGGCGCGGCGGTGGGCGGGGAGCAGCAGCCGCTGAACCAGCTCATTGTCTGCGCTCAAGAACATGTTCCTGAGCCGCCGCATGATGTAGTTTTTAGCTGCGAGAATCTGGGCAAAACCTACAAAAAATCCAGTTTTCAGCTCGACGGCGTGAATTTGCAGCTTCGCTTCGGCGAAATCACCGGCGTGGTCGGCGAGAACGGCAACGGCAAAACCACGCTGTTCCGCATCGTTGCCGGAGAACTGCTGCATGATCAGGGCAGCATCGCGTACCCGCTATTCGGTCAGGACAGCGCGGCGAAAAAGGGCATCAACTGGATCAAAGTCAAGGAGCAGATTGCCTATGTGCCGCAGGAGCTGCCCAAGGTGTATGGCAAATTAGAGGAAATGCTCCAGTACGAGGCCGCCATTCACGGCATCCGGGGCAAAAAAAATCTGCGGGAAGTGGATTTCATTGTCCAGCGGCTGGAACTGAGCGAGCACTTGGAAAAACGCTGGAAAGAGCTGTCCGGCGGCTTCAAGCTGCGTTTCGCCTTAGCCTGCGCCTTGGTCTGGAAACCCAAGCTGCTGATCATTGACGAGCCGTTGGCCAATCTTGATTTCAAGGCCCAGCAGGTGGTGCTCAGAGATTTGCGCAATTTGGCGGAGAGTCTGCGCTATCCCATGTCTGTGCTGATTTCCTCGCAGCATTTGCACGAGGTTGAGGCGGTTTCTGATCAGATCGTCTTCCTTGACAAAGGCAAGGTTGAATTCAACGGGCCGAAAGAGCAGCTTGGCGAGGAACGCCGTTGCAACACCTTTGAGACGCTGGTGTCCTGCAAAGAGGAAGAATTACGTGAGCATCTCCGGCCGCTCGCGCCGCAGCGGATTCAACATTCCGGGGTTTCTTATGTGGTCACGCTGCCGCTGGCGGTGGATGGAAGCAGGTTGCTGCGGCATCTGCTGGAATGCGGCGTGGAGGTGGAATATTTCCGGGACATCAGCCGGTCAATCAAGCAGTTGTTTCATGAATCTTAAGCATGGCGGAACCTGTCAAAGCGAAATGCTGTTGTTGTCGTTTTGGGCGCAATATTCTCCAAGCATTAATTTTTCCGCCATTTTTTAAATGGCTGGATCAAGGATTGCGGCTGCATTTTCCAATTGTCTGGCGGACGAGGATTCATCATTTTGTCTGGTTCGCTCTGCTGGCAAATCCAGCACTCTATGGTTTAGGCTGTGTTTATCCTGCGGCGGCTCTTCCTACATTTTTCATCCCCCTTCTGAAGATAATCAGCTATTTGCTTCTCGCGCTTTGGGCATTGCAGCAGTTCCGTTTTCCCTTGGGTGAATTTCATCTTCATGAATATCTGATTACGGCTATTCTTTATACCTGTTGTTTTTTTATCACTCTAATCACACCGGTATCTTTTATCCTGCCAATAATACAGCGAGTTGCTGTCATCTCTGGAAAAGAAATTGCATTATTTAGTTTGATAAAAAATCATTATGCATTATTACAAATAAGCGCAGCGGCGGCAATAATGCTTACGTTGTTGTTCTGTGTTTCCGCCAAATTTCTAAGTCGATATCTAAAAATTAGTAAGAAAATAAATATCTTTTTGCCGAAGCGATTTTTATGGCAGCCAAATTCTGTAATTACTTTAGATAAACATCTAAGAATCAACAAGCCGATAGTTTGGCTTTCATGGAGAGCTTTTGATGTTAAGAGTGTTAAGATTTATCTTGTAACGTTATTGTTATTATTTACTACAGTAATAATTAATGAACTCGCAGTGTTAATTTTAAAAAATGATAAAGCTGCATATTATCAATACGCGTCTCCGATACTTGTCGTTTTTGCACTTTTAATGTTTTCATATAAACCAGTAATTTTTTTATATACCAATTGGGCAACAAGGAGTGCTAAACTTTATGCAGTAAGTAATATACTTATATTTATAAGTAACTCTGTATTACTAATATTCATAATGTTTATTCCATTAGTTTTTCTAATTTCATTGGAAGTAGTGCCTGTAGAGGAGAATAAAATAAAAAGTACAGTAACCATGGCGGTCTTTGCAGCTTCTCTTTCAGGGGCAATTGTACATAATATACTATATTTAAATAAATTTATTCCTTTAAGAAAAGTAATCGCGTTTATCATATCAGGCGCAATTATTTGGTTCTTTGTTTTTATATTTTTTTTCGTATTGGGAAAAGGGAAAGGAATAAATAATTACATTTATTCCTTTTTTGCATTTTTATTTCCATTTTTTATTTATATTTTTAATCAAAAATCATATTTACTTTCTACGGCTTTGACGTGCTGGTCTTTTCTTGCCGCTCCAATTATACTTATTCAATTTTATCGAGCAATTTATCCGATTTTTTCACAAGAAATAGTAGTGATTGCCGAGATGATTCTTTATCTTGCTATCATAGCTTTATCAACAAAAGTTCTAATCCGCTACAAATACTGGCCAAAGCCGTGAAATTCATCCTCCCATTTCTCGGCAAAACCAAGGAAAGCTATTTGGATCAGGGCATCCGTGACCGCGCCTTTATCTGCTGGTGTTTGCATTTTGATCCGTTTTGCGATAAAATTATTCAAAAAAATTGCATTCACGCCGCACTGAGCATGATGCCAATAACAAGGAACGCACTATGTCACATTCTATTGCTGCTGTTTATGAACACGGTGTGCTGCGTCCGCTGGAGCCGTTGACACTGCCTGAACGCCGCACCGTCCGTATTCAAATTCTGCCTGAACCCGTGACCGACAAAGCGGAACAGGTGATGCAATTTTTAAGTAAAGTCGGCTTGCTAACCCCGCCGCCGCATCCGCCGAAGCCCTCTGCGCTTTCTAAAGAGGAAAAACGAAAACTGGCCGATGCGTTGGCGCAGGGAGCAAAAAAATCTCTGTCTGAAATAGTCATTGAGGATCGCGGGCAATGGTAAGCGCATATTTTTTAGATACAATAGGAGTTACGCAGTTGGTAAA
>DHWV01000085.1 GCA_002413355.1 Desulfobulbaceae bacterium UBA5173
CCGTTTTTCACCACCAAGGAACCGGGACGCGGCACTGGCTTGGGGCTTTCGGTGTCGCGCTCGATTATTGAAAGCGTGGACGGATTCATGACAATGGAAAGCAAGGCAGGGCAGGGTAGCACGGTCATCATCCGTCTGCCCGTGAACGGAGGCGGCGGCAATGACTGAAGAGCTGAAACGGGTATTAGTGATTGACGATGAGGAGAATATGCGGCACATGCTCGCTGCGCTCCTCAAGGCCGAAGGCTACGCCACAGAAACCGCCGCTGACGGGCAAGTCGGACTGGAGCTGTTGCGCGGCACTATGTTTGATTTCGTTCTCTGCGACATCAGGATGCCGAAGATGGACGGCCTCGCCTTTCTCAAGGCTGCCGTTGAAGTTCGGCATTCAGCAGTGCTGATCATGATGTCCGCTTTCGGCACCGTGGACACCGCGATTGAGGCAATGAAGCAGGGAGCTTACGATTTCATCTCCAAACCCTTCAAGACTGACGAAGTGGTGCTGGTGCTGAAAAAGGCTGAGGAGCGCGAGCGGCTGCGGCGGGAAAACATTCTGCTAAAAAAACGGTTGGCAGGGTTGGAACAAGCCGCAGGGCTGGGCGGAATGATCGGCAGCAGCAAGGCAATGCAGGCGGTCTTTCAGCTTGCAGTAAAAGTTGCCAAGCACAATACAACCGTGCTGATCACCGGCGAATCCGGCACAGGCAAAGAGCTGGTCGCACGGGGCATTCACGAGAAGAGCAGTCGGGCGGCCCGGCCTTTTCTGGCGGTCAACTGCGGCGGCATCCCGGAAAATCTGCTTGAAAGCGAATTTTTCGGCCATGTGCGCGGTGCCTTCACCGGGGCAGACCGCGACCGCAAAGGGCTGTTCGAGGAGGCGGACGGCGGCACGCTGTTTCTTGATGAAATCGGCGAGCTGCCGCTGTCTATGCAGGTCAAGTTGCTGCGGGTTTTGCAGGAGCAGGAAATCCGGCGCGTCGGCGCGACCGCCAGCCGTCGAGTGGATGCGCGAATCATCGCCGCCACAGCCCGTAATTTGGCGGATGAAGTGCGGGCAGGCCGCTTCCGAGAAGATCTTTTCTACCGCCTTAATGTGGTCAATATCCATTTACCGCCACTGCGGGAGCGCATCGCTGATATCCCCCAGCTTTGCGAGCATTTCATTGAAAAATTGACCCTCAGCATGAATCGTCCTGAGATTGAGGGGATCGCCTCGACAGCCTTGCAGGCCTTGCTTGCCCATTCGTGGCCAGGCAATGTCCGCGAGCTGGAAAACATACTGGAGCGGGCCATGCTACTGGCGGAAGAGCGACTGATTCAGCCGGACAACTTGCCGGAGATGCTGGCCGGGCACAGGCAGCGGGAAGGACATCCGCTTGACGCGCTGTTAGGCGTGTCGTCGATCAAGAAAGGACGGCAGATTGTCGAGCATTGGCTGATCAGTCGGGCAATGGAGGCCACTGGCAGCAACAAAAGCCGCGCCGCCGAGCTGCTGGAGATGAGCTATCCGTCGTTGTTGAGCAAGTTGCAAGAATATAGAACAAACAGCTATGTGTAGTTTTTTTTATAAGCCAAGGTGGATTATAAAAATATTTTACATGTCTATTATGGTTTAACTGAATACACAAGAAAATTTATCTGCTTTTTACAGATAAATCTCACAATTAAACTATAGAAATACAGTTATTTTTCATTTTTGGTATAGACTTTGCATATATTGAGAAGCGTAAAAGGGTTCTCGCTGGTTGAATTAATGACGGTTGTCGCTATTATTGGATTAATATCGGCCATAGCTGTTCCGAGCTATCTTTCGGAGATGCCCAAAAGACGGCTTAGAGCGGCAACCAGAGAATTGTATGGAGTCATGCAGCAAGCCAGACTCCTGGCAGTGAAGGATGGTCAGAGTAAACGAATGCGATTCGGGGCAAATTTTTACTACCGTGATGACAATAATAACAAAATGTGCGATCCGGATGAAAAACGAGTTGATCTTGCAGGGTATCATGATGTTGTATTTGGGGGCGGGGCTGCCAAGAAAAATTGGAACGGAGACTCAATTGCGCAGGCTTCGTACATCACGTTTTCTCCAGAGGGTACAGCAAACAGCAGCACTGTCTATTTTCAAAACATTCCTGCTCCGCTTGAAAGCTTTGCCATCACATCTCAGACTTCAGGGGCACTGAAAATTCGCTGGTTTAATGGGAGCAAATGGAGATGAAGCCATTTTTCAAAATAATGCGGAAAAAAATCGCGTTGCTGAGGCGTAGCGATGAGCATGGTTTCTCTCTTGTAGAACTTTTGGTGGTCATTGCTATTGGCGGCCTGCTGGCCGGACTGGCCATTCCTTCCTATCTGTCCAAAATGCCTCACAAGCGGCTCCAAGGGGCTGCCAGAGGTCTGTACGGAACCATGCAGCAGGCCAGACTATTGGCCGTAAAGGAGAACAGGAATAGAAGTCTTGGTTTCGCAAATGATGGGACAGATTTTTTCTATCTTGATGAGGACGGCGACGGCATCTATGATACCGGAGAGAAACGAGTTGACATTTCAGTGCAGTATTCTGATGTAAGGTTTGGCAAGGGCGCAGCGCCATTATTGGGAATGGGAGCAAAGAATGACAGTCCTGCTGCGCTGCCTTTTCTCGTCACTTTCACTCCGATGGGAACACTCAGCAGCAGCACTGCTAACAATGCTGTCTTTCTTCAGAACATAAATAGTCCAGCCGAAAGTTTTGCTATTATTGTGCAGGAGTCAGGCGCGATCAAAATCGCTTGGTTTGACAACAAAACGATATGGAAATGATGCCGTGAAGAAAAATACAAAAAAACAGGGATTCACTCTGGTAGAATTGATGGTTGCCTTGGCAATATCCAGCATTGTTGTTGCAGCAATGTACTCAGCATACACTGATTTGCAAAGCGTTAATCATGACCAAACGTTGATTGTGGAGATGCAGCAAAATTTGCGGGCTGGACTGGATACGATAACGAGAGAGATCAGGATGGCCGGGTATGATCCAGATAAAAAATGGGGTGCTGGATTTACTAATGCCACTGCAACCTCAGTTTCATTTACTATAAATGATGTTGATGATGAAGATGGAGATGGGATTGAAGATGATGGAGATAAGAGCGATAATGACGGAGATGGACAGATAGATGAGATAGGCGAGCTAAAGACAGTGAGTTATGATTTTAACGCCGGTTATGGTGATACGGACGGAATTAACGATGTCCGCAGGCGGGTCGATGCCGGGAATTGGATTGTCCTGATAGAAAATGTGGATGGGCTGGAATTTTTTTATACTTTAGCTGATGGCACTGCCACCCTTACTCCTTCTGCTGCCCAACGAAGTCAAATCCGCTCTGTTCAAATTTCCGTCTTGGCAAGGGCTCCGGGGATCAGCTTGAATTACAGGAACAGCGCGACCTATACATCCGCATCGGGAGCAGTTTGGGGGCCGTTTAATGACAATGTTCGCCGCAGGATGCAAATATTGCAGGTCAACTGTAGAAATATGGGGTGGTAATGCTCATGAAAATATCAAACAAAGGGTTTTCGTTACTAGAAGTCATTATTGCAATGGCTATTTTTGCCATCGGTGCAGGTGGTCTGTATGGAATGCAGATTACCTCAGCAACAGGGAACACTAACGCCAATCAGCAAACCGGAGCGGTTGCAGCTGGAACACAGTTTGTTGAATTTTTGATGAAAGCCAATTTCACCAATGCTGCGCTGGCCACTAACGGTAATCCTCATAAGGCGGTTAATGATTTTCCTGCCTTACTAACAGCAGTTCAAAGAACTGCTCCCTATGTCAGTGCTGTCACATGGAATGTTACCGATTTAGGCGCAACAGATTCTGAATATTCTGGCATCTTGCAGGTTGATCTTACTGTTACATACACCCAAAACAGACAGGTGAATCTTAGTTTCTTGAGGATTCGGATGATATGAAAACAAAAACATTGCGCAATAGTCCCGCCGCATCTTGTAACTGCCGTATCGGTAGTGAAGATGGCTTTGTCCTTGTGCTCAGTTTAATGGTGCTGGTCGTCCTGACCTTGCTTGGCATATCTGCAACAGATACTTCTGTCATTGAGGTGAAAATCGCTGGCAACGACAATGTGGCCAAGATGCTTTTTTATAATGCCGAATCAGCTGCTCACGAAGCAGCGCAGCGGTTGCAAAATGAACAGGATGAAAACAAATTGAAAGCCGCCCGAACGCCTTTTGTCTGGCTATCCGAGGAAGCTAAAACGCACGACCTGCTGGCAGGGGGGGACACTAATTGGAGCAATACCTCGAGTGAGAACTCCAAGATATCTAGTGCAAACGCCCTTAATATAACCACTCAGCTAGCCGCGCTGGATTATGGCGTGGTGAAAGGTGAGCAGGGCACCTCTCTGAAGATGACGGAGACAAGGGTTTATTTCTACAAGCTCCTAGGACGAGCTGTTCGTAACAGTAGAGAAAAGATTGTAGAGATCGGCTACAAAAAACGGTATTAAAAGGGGACACGGCGATGAAAACGACAAACGTTGAACGCTGCTGCATGGGACGCATAATGGCATCTGTAGGAGGCGCGTTGCTTCTGACGGCTGTATCTGCCGGGTTAGTTTATGCTGACAATGAGCAGTTTACCAGTGACACGATGGAGACTCGGGTAACATCTCCGCCGCCGAACATCATGATTCTGCATGACAACTCAGGCAGCATGGACTGGGAGTTCGTGACACCGGAGACTGATGGCCAGTTCAATAACAATTATTATTTATGGGATCTTGGCACGGATGATGCCTACGGCTCAGGTTCGACGGTCAAGGCTTCAGAATGGCAGGCACGGTGGGCTGGGTACAACAGTATCTTTTACCATCCTGATACGACCTATGCCCCTTGGCCGCGCTGGAACAAAACGAATAGCACTGAAGACTCGACAGGCAAGACTATCAAAAACGGCGGCATCTACCCTCCCTTCAACGCAGACCTGAAAACCCCGCGTCCGAACCCTATTTACCGGTATGCGCCTCTTGATCTAACTACCCAGTATACTACTTTTCCTGAGATCAATGCAGTGATCGTTGACAACGCTGACGGCTCTCCAACCTTCACATCCGATTTCAGTAATTCCACCGCCAATACACCGAGTTGGTTTTCAAATGCTGGGTATCAGCGTTTCGGCACGGCGAAGACTTCTGTTAAAACAGCAAAGTTCACGCCGAATCTGACTGCCGGGAGATACACCGTCTGGGCGTGGTGGCCCTGCGCCACAGACAGTGATGGCAGCGCCCTGATCACGCTGAACATCAACGGGAGCATTTCTACGGAACGGCGTTCGCAGCAGGCAACCACAAGCAATACAGTGAGAACAGGCTACTGCGGTGAGTGGATTCCTTTGTTTGGAAAAGCACTTTACACCCTGCCAGTCGGAAACGCCACCAGCTTGTCCATCAGTCGTGACGGCTCGTCAACGAACAACAGCTACACCTTCGCTGACGCGGTCGCCTTTCTACCAGAAGGCTATTCGGCCCCTACAAGCACAGTCAGCGTCAAGAATGCCCATTACTACATGGTCAATGATTTAAACGGAGACGGGAAGCCGCAGCAAGGCGAGGTCTATCTGGTCAACTTCGCTTGGACGGACAGCAACAGCAACGGCAAAGTTGACGAGGGCGAGGTGCTGCGCCAGTATTACTTGGTGACTTATCAGGTGACCATGTCCGGTAATCCACTTGCGCCCAACAATCATGATCAGGTGCTGTTTCTCAAAAAGGTTAGCTACAATCCGGCTGCTCCGGGGAGCGATGCTGTGCCTGATGCAATCCAGCCCAAGACGTACAACGATGACGGCACAGTCAAAGATTTTGTCAGCGATCTGAACGATCTTCAGAATTTTGCCAACTGGTTCTCCTTCTATCAACGCCGCGAGCTGACAGCCAAGGCGGCTATCTCCCGCACCTTGGTCAAGCTAGATAATGTCTATATGGGGTATAAGACCTTATGGCTGGATAATGCCACCTACGGGGCGAACCAGCCGGTGCTGCCGATCAAAACCTATCAGGCAATTGACCCCTCGGTTATTGTTGACGACCAAAGCACCGCCGGGTTTACCAAAGGTTCAGCGTGGACTGCGATCAACACTAGAACCCCAGCATGGAAAACCAACTCGCTGTACACCAGCAAAAAAACCAGCAGCAGTGTCTATGCCAACACATGGGCTTTGTTTACGCCAACTATCAGTGAGGCTGGACGGTACAATGTTTCCGCTTGGTGGCCTTGCAATACCGGTTATGATAAAAATGCCAAGATCACGATCGTCCACAAAAACGGTACGGGAACTGCATACTACAACCAAAAAGCCTCGTCAAACGGTGTTGTGACTACAGGAGCATCCTGCACGGACATCAGTGCTACAACTGGCTGCTGCGGCTACTGGATAGACCTTGGCGATTATTATTTCAATGCAGGCACGGCTGGTTCTGTAAAAATTGAACAGCACTCCGGCAGCACTAACAACTCATACACGGCTGCGGATGCTGTTCAGTTCAAATTTTTGGGATCGCTGAACACTGCAAAGGTTGATCAGACTAACGAGCTGCTTGATGTCATCTACCGGATTAATTCCAATAACAGCACGCCGCTGCGGCAGACCTTGCAGAAGATAGGTCAGTACTATGACATGGATGATGGGAATACCGGTTCTATCGGAAATTCTCCGTTTCTGCCAACAATTCAGGGCGGCGCATGTCAGCAGGCCTATACCGTTGCCATGACTGACGGCTACTGGAACGACAGCGGCCTCTCGCCAAGCTTGGGTAACGTAGATCAGAGTCAAGGCGCGCCTTATGCGGATAGCTGCTCCGATACGCTCTCAGACGTAGCAATGTACTATTATAATAAAGATCTTGCCTCCAGCCTGATGAATGAGATGTCCACCAACAACTACGACAAGATGAAAAGCCAGCACATGGTTACCTTCAGCATGTCATTTGGCTTGGTTGGCAAGATAGACCGGAACGATATCAACAAAGATGGTGTCGTTGACAATCCTGGGTATGCTACTGACCCCTATTTTCTCAACCTGAACACCCCGCGTCCGACCTGGCCGACTTCGCAGGCTCTTATTGCAAATGCGCCAGAAACCATAGATGATCTCTGGCACGCTTCAGTCAACGGCCACGGCAGGTTCTTTGTGGCTAACGACCCAGACAGCATGGTTAAGGCTTTGACCGAGACCTTTTCTGACATTAGCAGCCGCAAGGCATCTGGTGCTTCGGTATCGGTTAACGGTGATGAATTGAGTTCTGGCCTCGTGCTCTTTCAGTCCAGCTACGAGTCAGGTGTTTGGAAAGGCGATGTAGCGGCCTATCCTATTGACGCGCAAACAGGCGAGATCAAAAGGAAGGAACAAGATGTCATCTGGCGGGCGCAGAATAAAGTGCAGCATCAGAACTGGGACACGCAGCGCAACATTGTCACCTTTAACGGCAGCAACGGTATTCCATTCCGTTATACGAATATGCTGGATGCGCAGAAGCAGGCCCTGGCAAGCAATTCTAACGTAGTTGATTACTTGCGAGGCAAAGAAGTAGTCGGCTTCCGGGAAAGGGAGCGAGATTATTCTGACTCTGTAACCTCCTCTCTTGGCGACTTTGTTCACTCTGCCCCGCTCCTTGTCAGTGCGGTTTCACCAGCAACAGATAAGATCGATAACAATGGCAATGGTGCCACTGACGAGAGCGGCGAAACTGGCGGCACCCTTTTTGTTGGCGGCAACGATGGAATGCTCCACGCCTTTAATGCAGAAACTGGTGTTGAGCGTTTCGCCTACATTCCTTTCCATGCGTTCGATTATCTATACGATCTGGCCAAGGCCGACTACGAGCACAGGTATTATGTGGATGGTCGTCAGCATTTCAGAAGACTGAGCTTCCTCTCTGGTGATCAAAGCAGTGACGGAAAGGACAACGACCATGATGGCTGTGCAGATAAAACCAACACGGGCTGTCCTGTAGGCAAGCTGGAGATCAGCAACGGCGATGACGAGAACTACAGCGATGGTGTGGACAATGACGGTGACGGAAAAACGGACGAGCCGTACGAGTACAAGACAGTCAGTTTGCTGGTCGGCACGCTGGGTAAGGGTGGTCGTGGTGTTTACGCCTTGGATATCAGCAATGTTGAGGGAATTAATCCACTGCTCGGCATTGATGAGAACAAAGCAGCGGCACTGGTGAAATGGGAGTATCCGCCTGTTGGCAGCAATATCAAGTACTCTTTTGCTGGCGATCAAAGCAAGGATACTATTGACAATAACGGCAACGGCCAGATTGATGAGGCTGCCGAGAACTACAGTGATGGCTTTGACAATGACGGAGACGGCACCACTGACGAAGCTGGTGAGATGGCGCTGACCTCCACAGGCGGCGATGATCCAGATATGGGATATACCTATGGTGATGCCTTTATTGCCCGCTCCTACAAAAGCAGATACGAAGCCGATCCGTATGATGGGACGACATATCATGCGGAGAGAAATCCTTGGGTGGTTATCTTCGCAAACGGCTATCTCAGTAAAAGTGGTGGTGCTGCTCTTTATGTGGTTGATGCCCTATCTGGTACCTTGGTCCGCAAGATTGTCGCTGACCGCAGCGGCAGCAATGGCTTGTCCACCCCGACCATCATTGATGTTGACAACGACACCCGGGCCGACTTTGTCTATGCCGGTGACTTGAAGGGCAACATGTGGAAATTCGACATCAGAGACCCTGATCCAAGAAACTGGGGAGTCTTTCATGGCACGGATACCTACAATGACCCTCTCATGAAGGATACCAACAACAAGAACATCAAACGGATTGATTACGATGATGTTAATCCGAGCGATTCGACCAAACGCGACATTCCGCAGCCCTTGATCAATGTTGGTCAGCCGATTACTACTGGATCAGATGTTGCCTTTCATCCTGATCGTGATCAGGCGGGATATTTAGTGGCATTTGGTACCGGCAAATTTCTTGGTGATGTTGATATTAAAGACAGAAGTCAGCGGGCCATGTTCGGTGTCTGGGATTTCGGTGTCAAGCCGAATGATTATCTCGGCACGTGGAGCATGAGCGACAACAGTCTGAGCTGCAACGGATGCAGCCTGCCTCAGGCAAGCGGCAAGCTCACCGTGAATCTGCTTGAGCAAAAGGAAATTGACTGGCGGAAAACCACCTACAACAAGCTCAGAACCCTGAGCAATTTCAAACCGCAATGGTATGTGTCCAACCTCTGTTATGACGGCGTGGATAACGACAATGACGGCATCAAGGACAACGAGTCCTGCATTCCCGAACCGAAACCGGCCTATGCCGGTGATGGTAAGGACAATGACGGTGATGGCGCGATTGATGAGATAGGCAATACGACGACTGGAGAGCCAAAGGAAAGTGACGGCCACGTTGGCTGGGTCTTCAAGCTGCCCTTTAATCTCGGTCAGGATGAGATTGACAATGACGGAGACGGTGTTGTTGATGATGCTGACGAAAAGGCCACTCTGGCTGGCGAACGGATTATCAAAGACGTGATGATTCGCAACGGCAAAGTTGTCTTTATCAGCATGATTCCTGGCGATTCACCTTGTTCCGGTGGCGGTAGCTCGATTGTTCATGAGGTATCTCTTTTCAATGGCGGCCAGGTACCCGCGCCTGTCTTTGATATCAACAACGACAACTTGATTAATGAATCAGACCGGATTGACCTCAACGGCGACGGCAAGATTGATGCGAAAGACGACCCGCCACCAGAGGGCAAAATGTATGATGGTATTCTGCATACCCCTGTTGTTGTCGGCGATCCAGACAGTCAAGTAAGTCGCGAGATGAAAATTTTCAGTACTTCTGCCGGAACCACGGAAGTAATGTGGGAAAAGAAGGAAGAAACTGGATTCTATTACTGGAAAGAGCATGTTCCGCAATGACAGGGGCGTGACTTCAGCCGATTTGGAGGAGATATGATGAGCAGCTTGAGACGTTATGCAACGCACATGGCAATGATCATCCTTCTGGGAGGAGCGTTTATTACT
This sequence comes from Desulfobulbaceae bacterium UBA5173, assembly GCA_002413355.1. GTDB lineage: Bacteria > Desulfobacterota > Desulfobulbia > Desulfobulbales > Desulfobulbaceae > Electronema. The sequence continues at coordinate 10,070 of DHWV01000085.1, forward strand.
CCGGCAACCGCACAAGAAGAGACCCCGGCGGCATCAGTGACTGCGCAGGAAGAAGCAGTGGCAGAGCAGCCTGCTCCTGCGCAGCGGGAAAGAGCGGGGACTGTGGATGGCGTTCAGGATAAGTATTTGATCATTAACGATTCAACCGTAATGCTGACTGACTCAATCCTGCTCTATGATCAGGGCGGCAGTAGGATGAGCGGCAATGAGTTCAGGGTCGGCGACAAGGTGGAGATGACCTTGGTTGAGGATGCGGCAGCAGGCAAGTGGAAGATTGTGTCCATCACCCGAACAAAAGGTGCCAGTGAAGAAACGCACTCCACCGTGCAGCAAACCACTGCCAAGCCGGGGCAGAACATCAGGAAAGTGAACGGCGTTTGGATCAACGATTGACCGAGCCACCGCGTGCCTCTGTATCCTGAACCGCCTGTGTCGTGAATCGCAGGCGGTTCAGCCTTTTTTTGCTCCGTACTCTTTTTTCTTTTGCCAAAAAGGAAAGTTGCCGTATATTGAAAGCATAGCTTGCTGACCATGTGCGCTGCGTGTGGGGGGTAAAACTGCGCTGTTTGTGGCTTGAGATGCGCCATATTGGGCTTCATGTGAGACATCCGGGAAGGTTGCAACGCAGCCGCAGGCCGGATAAAAGGCTGCCGCACGCAGCGCAATCGTCAATTAAAGAAGCCGTGTTATGAATTTTTCAATTTGGCCGGAACCGAGACTGAGGCGTTACTCAACGAACAGGAGCGCGGCAAGAAGTTTGAGTATCAAGTGGTCGCAGCGAACAAGGCAGACGAGAGTCTGCCAAGCAATACCGTTGCGGTCGTGCTGTAAGCTGGAAATACGCAAGCGGGTTGCGCTTCCGCTTGTCTTCTGTTTTATTTTGAAAAATCAATTGGAGAAAAGACGATGAAATTAAACAGGACAGCATGCAGCCTAGCGCTGCTCGGCATCTTGTGCGCAGGGCTGGTAATGCCGGTAAGAGGACGGGCGACAGAGTGTGACGCATATACAAACGATGCCACGGCAGAGGATAGCTACGAGCCGAACAATACCCCTGCCACTGCGACGCTGTTGACAAATGATGTGTGGATAGGAGCGGGCGGTGATCCTAATTGCGGCGTGATGTTCGCTAACAACGACATAGCTAATGAATATGACTACTACAAGATTGTTGTCCCTGCTGGTAACACAGGAATTACAGTTGACTTGCGTTTTAAATATTCTTTGGGGGACATGACCTTACGGCTGGTTGACACGGACGGCACCACTGTCTTGGCAACACAGGCAACTGAATTTGACAACGAATTGTTAGAGTATTCTCAGTCACTGGCAGCGGGTACATATTATATCTGGGTGTTTTCAGGACAGGCTGGGAATAACCGGTACAAGCTGATGGCGCATGTCAGTTTGCCGTCCTCCTCGTCTGCCGTGACTCCAAGTGTTTTAGGCGGCAACGGCAGTGTCAGCCCAAGTTCAGCGCAGACCGTCACCTCAGGCAGTACAGTTCCTTTTACCCTTACGCCAAGCAGCGGCTACACAGCCAGTCGCACAGTAGGCGGCACTTGCCCGCAGGGAAGCTGGATTGACAGCACCCATTACACAACCGGCGCAATCACCACCGACTGTACTACAGTGTTCAGCTTTGGTTTGACCAAAACAGTGACATCGAGCTGGACACCGGCGGCAGGCGGCAGCGTCACCCTTGGCTCAACTCAGAATGTTACCAACGGCGAGGTACTTAATGTTGCCAGTGGTGACATGCCTGAGTTCACCGTCACGGCCAATCAAGACTACACGACCAATAGTACCGTGACTGGTAGCTGCCCAGCAGGAAGCTGGGCTGGTGATGTTTACAAAATCAACAGCGCAATCACCACTAACTGCACGGTCATCTTCGGCTTCAGCACCACTGCCGTTACCCATACTGTGACACCAAGCGCAGGCACGGGCGGCAGCTTCACCCCGACCGAAGCGCAGACAGTGAATCACAACGCAACTAAAGCCTTCACAGTCACAGCCAGTA